>CAYRJF010000016.1:0-7129 GCA_964424365.1 uncultured Gammaproteobacteria bacterium
ATAAAAGCTCCATTTGCTCATTACTCCGAGATAAAACCATAATATGATTGGCTAGGTTAATACCTTCCTGTTTTATCCGGTAATCCGGACTTTCCGGATCATGGTCGCCTAAATATCGGGTCTGGCGAGCTTGATATTTAAACAAGGCTTTGTCCTGGTTCATTTTTTCATCAGCTTCCCGAAAAAGTAAATCCATGCCGGCTAAATCTCGAGCTCGAGAAGACTCTAACCCCGGGTTCTTTTTTTTGAGCTCCGCGGATTTTTCTTCCATACCCTCTTGCTCGTTTTGATAAACCTCTTTAAAAGAGCTGACTCCGCAGGAGGCTGAGGCAAAAAATTTATAATCTTTGAATCTTTCTTCCAACTCCCTCATTTTCCGGTCCTGCTTATCCTTAATTATTTCAATTAATTTTTCCTTTTTCTTCTCCTCGCTCAAATCTTCCCAAGAATTAATTTCCGGATCTTCTAAAACAATCTTTTCGTAACGACGCAATCTTTTTTCAATTTCTTCCGGTGTTAAATCAAGTTCGACTGTCTCTAAATAATTCCTGAAATGTTCTTCATAATATTTCTTAAGCCTGCCAACAATATCTTCCTCATCCACAACCCCCTCTTTTTTAAAGTCAACCTCTGCCAATTTATCGTTTATTTGTTGCCCCAGAATCTCATCCAAGCGACCACCTCGGGTTTCCTCTGGCCCTAACTGAATGTTTACCTCGCTTAAATCAAAGGAGTTGTCTCCGGGGCCAACAATCAAAACCCCAAACTCATCGCCCCCCTCGCCGGAAACAATAAAATCGACTTTTTCCGCAATTTCCGGGTTTAATTCTTCTATTTCCTGCACAGACTCTTTAATTTTTTGATATATTAAATAAAGATATTGATCCCCTTTCTCGTGGCCCATTATATCATTAACCGTCTTTAATCCCTCCACATCCAAAGAAGCCCTGAAAAGGTTGTGATTACCTTCGTTTAAATTATCCTTAATTGTTTCCCGGACGAAATTTTTATTAACCAACTTCTCTTCCTTAAAAATATATCTTCCGTCTATAAATTGGCTTTCATATAAATCTAGATATTCCCGAGCCAAATCTCGGTTACCTTTCTTTTTTTCCTCATCCAGATCTTCACCGAGTAAGTTTTTCAAATAGTTAGAAACCTTTTCCCTCTCTTTCCGGCTGGGAATTTTTCTCCCTTGGATTATTTCCCGGGCGGTTTGCTCCGGAACTTCGAATTGAGGATTTTCCGGCCCTCTAGGTTCTGTCATATAATAAAAATAAAAAATAAATAAAGGTTGGTTAAATAAAATCAAAAACTATTTTTCTCTTTCTTCAAGCTCAACTTCCAAACTTTCTTCTTCTCCCTGCCGAAAAATCTTTAATTCAATCTTTTCTCCGGGGTCGTATTGATTTACTGCTTGGACCAGAGGATTGTCTGAGTTAATCTTCTCGCCTTCCACGCTCAAAATTATATCATTTCCTCGAAGGCCCGCCTTATCTGCCGGAGATCCCGGAATTACGGCCAAATCCGTCCTTTTTTCTCCTCGAACAATTAGAGCTCCATAGTCCACATCTAAATTATTGGCTTTGGCTATTTCCTTGTTTAACATTACATAGCGAACTCCCAACCAAGGCCGAACAATTCTGCCTTTCTCCTTAACATCTTGGATAACTTCTTTAACTTCATCAATCGGCAAAGCAAAACCGATATTCTCGGCCCCGCTGGCCCGGGCGGTATTTATTCCGATTACTTTTCCGGAAATATCCAGGAGGGGCCCGCCGGAATTACCTTGATTAATTGAAGCATCGGTTTGAATTACCCCGCTTAATTTCTCAACTTGACCGGTTCCGCTTCCGGCAACTATACTTCGAGCCAATCCGGAAATAACCCCGGTGGAAACGGTGTTTCTAAATTCACCCAAGGCATTGCCGATAGCGATCACGGTTTGACCGGCTTTTAAGTCAGTGGAAGCGCCCAGCTCCACACAGGAATAATCATTACCCTCAATCTTCAGAATCGCCACGTCCATAATCGGATCTCGGGCCAATACTTCCGCCTTGTGTTTTTCTTGGTCATTGGTTAAAACCGTATATTCCGCCTCCTCGTCACTGACCACGTGCCTATTTGTAACAATATATCCGTCTGAAGAAACCAAAAAACCGGTTCCTCCTCCAATTTCCTGTTTTTCTGTTTCTCTTTGAGAGGGTGTATTCGGAATCCCAAAAAAATCCCTAAAAAAAGGATCGGAAAAAAAACCGCGATTTTCTAAAACCGGCAAATCCTTTTTAATAATAATACTAACCACTGCGGGAGAATTATTTTCTACTGCTTCAATCACAGCAGACTGCTCACTGGTAACCTCGTATATTTCTTTTGAATCAGTTTCTGAATTTTTTAAACAGGAAGAATCGCTTTGCTGCATCCAGTACCAATAAGCTCCGGTACCGGCGACTCCTCCGGCTAAAATACTGATAATAATTATGCCGATAATTAAAAAAGGGATGTTTTTTTCTTGAGAAAACATATTTTTTAAATTATTTTTTATCTGTTAATTACCTAAAATTTTTTTTATTTTTTGAAGTTGTTCCGGGGACAAATTTTGAAGTTGTTCCGGACTAATTTGAGATTGAGAATTATTTGTTCCTGGCTCCGAACTAAAATTAAACAGACTTTGATATTGATCTATGGTTTTGTTCACCTGGGGGACATATTCACGGAACAAAGGGGGCAAATAAATCAAACCCAAAGCAATAGGGATTGCAATTATTAAAAGCTTTAAGGCAAAGGCGATTTTCTGAACTAAAATAAACTTTTTAATGCTTTTGAGCATTTGATGCATTTCTTGATTCAGCTTCAAATTCTTTTTTAATAATTTTTTATTTTCTTCGTCCATTTTTATGATCTTAAACCGCAAAATTTAACATATTTTTCCGCTGTTTTTTTCATCTCTTCCATTTCCGCCTCGGTATAAGGTGTAATTTTTTTAAATTTAGGGTCCACCAACTCTCCGGCGGGAATAAATTTTTGCAAATACCATCTAGAAGCTCCTTTAATCATCTCTCCCATAGAGTCCAGGTTGTCTTTTCCGACTAACTCCGGAACCAAGGTGGTCCGAAATTCATAAGACAATCCGCTTTCCATTATTATTTTAACACTTTCCTTAATTTTGTCCACATCCACGGAAACCCCTGTCACATAAGAATAATTAGCCTCATCTGCTTTCAAGTCCATAGCTAAATAGTCCACCAGTTCTTTTTTGAGTAGCTTGTTTAAAGCTTCCGGGTTAGTGCCGTTTGTGTCCAATTTTACCAAGAAACCTCGCTTTTTAATTCTTTTTAAAAAATCCGGAAGATCCTTATGGATACTCGGCTCCCCGCCGGTTATCACCACCCCGTCCAACTTCCCCTTTCTTCTGTCTAAAAACTCAAACAGGTCGCGCTCTTTGATTAAAACGCGACCTGTTTCCGTTCTTTCTCCGGATCCGGTTTTATGTTTAATCTTGTCCGCCTCGGAAGGCTTAACAAGCATAGGGTTATAACAATAATGACACTGGAAGTTACATCCTAAGGTAAAAACTATGGCGGAGAGCTTGCCCGGATAGTCAATCAGGCTCAGTTTTTCCAATCCTCCGATCAGCATAAAAATTTTTATTAGTTCCTGTTTTCGGAAACCTCGAAGGTTTTTCTGTCTTGATACTCGGCTCTTTTGCCTTTGTTCCAGTTTTTAACCGGGGTTAACCAGCCCACTACCCGGCTATAGACTTCGCAGGGCTGTCTTTGGGTTTGTTTGGGAGACATATTTTTTAGATCCCTCTGTTTAAACAAGCATGTCTTAAACAAAGCAATAATTAATTATATAATAATTTTTTATTCTGTATCCTCTTTTTTTTGAATCGGTATTTCCACTTTTTCCTCTTCGGCTACAATTCCTTTTTCTGAGTCGCATTTGGGACAATATTGATGTTCACCGGGAATATAACCGTGAACCGGGCAGATAGAAAAGGTGGGGGTTATGGTAAAATAAGGTAATTTATAATTCTCGGCTATTTTTCTAACCAAAAGCTTGCAGGCTTCCGGGTCATTAATCCTTTCCCCGATAAATCCGTGCAATACGGTTCCGCCGGTATATTTGGTTTGCAAACCGTCTTGCAGGTCCAAAGCTTCAAATAAATCATCCGTGTGCCCCACCGGCAATTGAGAAGAATTGGTGTAATAAGGATCCGCTTGCTTATTCTGATAAGCTTCTTCATTGGCCACCACTATGCCGGGATAAAGCTCTTTATCTTTTTTGGCAAAACGATAAGTCGCCCCCTCGGCCGGAGAAGCCTCCAAATTATACAGATTGTTAGTTTCATTCTGATAATCCATCAACCTCTCTCGCATCGCATCAAGCGCTTCTAAGGCGAACTTGTGGGACTTTTCTTCGCCCAGGTCGCCCCCCAGGAAATTAATCATAGACTCGTTCATAGCATTAATTCCAATGGTATTAAAATGATTTTGCCAATAAGTGTCAAATCTTTTTTTAATGTCAGCTAAATAATACGAAGAGTAAGGATAAAGGCCTTTTTCGGAAAATTCTTCGATTACTTTTCGTTTTATCTCCAGGCTTTTTTTAGCCAAATCCATTAAGTGCAAAACTCTATCTTTATAGTCTTGCTTATTTTTAGCTAAATAACCCACTCGGGCCAAATTAATGGTAACCACGCCCAGACTTCCGGTCAAAGGATTAGCTCCGAACAAGCCCCCGCCTCTTTTTCTAAGTTCACGGTTATCCAGGCGCAAACGACAACACATACTCCGAGCATCATCAATGTCCATATCTGAATTAATAAAATTGGAAAAATAAGGGATCCCGTATTTTGCGGTCATTTCCCACATCGGCTTTAAGGAGTCCCGACTCCAGTCAAATTGCTTACTTAAATTATAGGTGGGGATCGGAAAAGCAAAAGGACGCCCGGTGGCGTCTCCTTCAATCATAACCTCGGCAAAAGCTTTGTTAAAAACATCCATTTCTTTTTGAAAATCTTTATATTTATCCGAAGTTACCTCTCCTCCCCAAACCACACTCTCCTCTCCGATTTTCCCGCTAGTAACCACATCCAAAGTTACATTAGTAAAAGGGGTCTGAAACCCTACTCGGGTGGGGATATTGATATTAAACATAAACTCTTGCAAGCACTGCTTTACCTCGGAATAGTTCAAATTATCATAACGTATAAAAGGAGCTAGATAAGTGTCAAAGTTGGCAAAGGCCTGAGCTCCGGCAGCTTCTCCTTGCAGGGTATATAAAAAATTAATTACCTGGCCCAAGGCGCTCCGAAAATGCTTGGCCGGCTTGCTTTGAACTTTCTCGTTTATACCTCCAAAGCCCCTGATTAATAAATCTTTTAAATCCCAACCGCAACAGTAAGGCGCCAACATTCCCAAATCATGAATATGAAAATCTCCTTCTATATGGGCATCTCGAATTTGTTTGGGGTAAAGTTTGTTCAACCAATATTTAGCGGAAATTGAGGAAGCCAGATAATTATTCAGGCCTTGAACGGAAAAACTCATATTGCTGTTCTCTCTGAGCCTCCAGTCAGCTTTACCCAAATAATCCTCCATCAAGCGTTCTTCGTTGGTGGTTTTTCCAATATCCCGCAACTGTCTGTGTTGCTCCCGATAAATAATATAAGCGCGGGCCATTTTAATCCGGTCGTTACGAATCAAAACTTCTTCCACTATATCCTGGATTTCCTCCACCGCGGGTATGCTCCGGGAATGAAATTTCTGATTTATTTCCTGAATAACTTGGTCGCTCAATTTTTGAGGAAGGTTTTTTTCTTCCACCCCCGCCGCTCGGGCGGAGTTTTGAATTGCCAGGGTTATTTTTTCTTTTTCAAAGGGGACGATTTTCCCGGACCGTTTACGGATTTGGTCAATCGTGCTCTTCTCTTGGTTTCGAAACATAAGCGTGAGGAAATTAATAATAATTATTTTTTTGATTTGGTTGTTTTCTTGGGCTGCTTTCGAGTTTTCAAAAGCTTGTTTAACTCCTCCCGGAAAGTTTGCGCGTCCTGAAAAGATTCATAAACCGAGGCAAACCGAATATAAGCCACTTTATCCACTTTTTTTAAATTTCTCATAACCACCTCGCCGATAAAACTGGTGGGTATCTCAGACTTCTCTTTTTTTTGGATATCCTTTTCT
Source organism: uncultured Gammaproteobacteria bacterium (assembly GCA_964424365.1). Classification (GTDB taxonomy): domain Bacteria; phylum Patescibacteriota; class Patescibacteriia; order Patescibacteriales; family JAGXOH01; genus JAIOTG01. Next base: position 6,192 of record CAYRJF010000016.1, read on the forward strand.
ATACAGTGGATTAATTTCTTAAATTTATCACCGGTAATAGGCCGCTTCTCCAGGGCTCTCTCAAGTCCCTTAATTAATTTATCCCGATTATAAGACTCTTTGCTTCCGTCTTGCTTAACCACAAATAAGTCCAGAATTTCTATTTCTTCGTAAGTGGAAAAACGGAAAGAACATTTAGAACACTCTCTTCTTCGGCGAACCGACAAACCATCCCCGGCAGACCGGGAATTGATTACTTTGGTGTCGGAGTGATAGCAAATAGGGCACTTCATATTTTAATTTGCAAGATATTGTGCTTTAAAAGATATCTTTACTGCTATATATTGACTATATTAGTATTATAGCATATTAAAAAAACTTAGCCAAGAGCCGAGGGTTTGCCTATTTTTAGGGCACTATCCGCCCCGACTCGTTTTTTGGGCTCAGGAAACTTGCCAAACACATGTGGAAAACTAAAAATCCCGCCCCCTTACAGGGGAGCGGGATTAAAAAAATATATTTAAAATTTTACTTCATCTTTTTTCGAATAAAGGCGGGCACGCTCAATTCATCATCATCCTCGCCTTCCCCGCTTTTTGTTTCTTCCTGGGTAACGGATTGAGACTGAGCTTCCTCTACTGAAGAAAACAAACGACTGCTTTTTTTACTCTTTTTGCCTTCTTTTTCTTCGCTTTTTTTCTCAGTCTTCTTTTCACTCCAGGTATCGTCATCTTGAACCTTGGGCTTATCCTCGGAAGAAGACATTAAATCCTTTTTTTGCTCTTCTTCAATAAAACTGCTGGGGCTATATGAGCCCTCCCCTTTTTCCGAACCGCCTTTTTTGTTGTTATCAAAACCGGTGGCAATTACGGTTATTTTTAAAGCGTCTTTCAAGTTTTCATCAATAACTGCTCCAAAAATAACAGTGGCCTCTTCATCAGCGGAAGCCGTGATAATTT
>CAYRJF010000016.1:7229-12634 GCA_964424365.1 uncultured Gammaproteobacteria bacterium
ATAACTGCTCCAAAAATAACAGTGGCCTCTTCATCAGCGGAAGCCGTGATAATTTTAGCCGCCTCATTGACTTCATTCATACTTAAACTCGCGCCTCCTGAAATAGTAAAGACAACTCCCTGGGCGCCTTCTATTGACATATCCAGAAGTGGAGAACTAATTGCGGCCTTGGCGGCCTCTACCGCCCGATTCTCTCCTCCGGCTTCCCCAATGCCCATTAGAGCGGATCCTGCGCTGCTCATAACCGTCCGCACGTCAGCAAAATCGGCATTTACAATTCCGGGCATAGTAATCACCTCGGCAATTCCCTGAACTCCTTGGCGCAAAACATCATCTGCCACTAAAAAAGCTTCTAACAAGGAAGTGTCTTTTTCAATAACTTGCAGTAGCTTATCATTGGAAATGGTTATAATGGTGTCTACTTTATCCGCCAACTCAGCAAAACCCCTCTCTCCTATTTTTTTTCTTTGTCCTCCTTCAAAAGAAAAAGGTCGGGTAATTACAGCCACAGTTAAAGCGCCCAAATCCTTGGCAATTTCAGCTACAACCGGAGCGGCTCCGGTTCCGGTGCCTCCGCCCAGTCCGCAGGTAACAAAAACCATATCAGAGTCTTTTAAGGCATCCCGAATTTCATTTTGAGATTCCTCAGCTGAGGCTCGACCCATATCAGGATTCATACCGGCCCCCAGGCCCTTGGTAACGCTTTTTCCTATATGAATTTTTTCATCCGCTTTATTATAATGAAGAGATTGGACGTCAGTGTTTACAGCCACAAACTCCACTCCTTTAATTCCTTTCTCTACCATTCGATTTACGGCATTGCCTCCGCCTCCGCCCACTCCGACAACTTTTATTTTAGCAAAGGTTTCCGCGTTTGGTTTAACTTCTCCCATAAATTTAGAAAAATTAAATATAATGAGTGTTTTTAGTTTAAGAAATTGTTTTTTTATCTTATCTGATTGTAAAAAAAATATCAACCCCCGATTGCAACAATTTTCGATTTTCAATTTTCGATTTTCAAATGAATTTCAAATTACAAATCATCAAAAAAACACAATAGTTGAAAACTTATCTCAATTTTACAATTTATTGTCTTTTATTTAAAAATTATTTGGAACTTGTGATTTAAAATTTACTGCTTTTGGGGTTAGGGCATTAGTTTGGAGAAAAATCCTTTAAGTTTCTGGCCGGTTTGGCTTAGGGTTTGTTTGCCCTTGTTCATAAAACCTTTTCCTTCCGTGCCTGATTCCGCCTCTCCCCATAAAACCAAGCCCACCGCGGTTAAAAACCTGGGGTCATTAACTTTATCAATAATGATTTCTATGTTTTTGGCTTCTCCGATAGCTACGGGCAAACGTAAACTTTGCTTGGCGGTTTCCGTGATTCCGGGTAACTTTGACCCTCCTCCGGCTAAAATTATACCCGCCGGAAGCATACCGGAGCGCTCAATTTTTTTCAATTCCTCATCAATCATAGTAAAGATTTCTTCCGCCCGAGCCTCGATTATTTCAGCAATATATTTGGGAGAGATTTCATTAAGATCATCATTCACTTCTTCCTCCTTGGCCAAATCTGTGATTTCAATCTTATCTTTGGAAGAAAAATTGTCCGGCTGGCTACTGCCGTGTTCCAACTTAATTCGTTCCGCCAAATTAATTGGACACCTAAGACCGATTGCCAGATCCGCGGTAATATGCTCTGAACCCACGGGTAAAATCGCGGTGTGAATCAACTTCTCTTCCTCAAAAACCGCAATACTGGTAGTGGAAGCACCAATATCCACAACCGCCACTCCGAGCTCTTTTTGTTTTCGGCTGGTTATTACTTCTGCTAAAGCCAAGGGAGATAAAACCAAATTTTCAATGTCTACATCAGTTCGATAAATCGCTTTGGTTAAATTTTTAATTTGGGAGCTTGCGCCTTGAACAATTAAAACCTCCACTTCCAGTCTCACACCGTTCATACCGATCGGGTCTTTAATATCTTTTTGATTATCCACAGTAAAATTAATCGGAATCACGTGCAAAATTTCATAGTTCACCGGTACAGACAAAGTCCCGGCCGCTTCTATGGCCCGATCTACATCATCTTGACTAATTTCCCCGTTGCTTTTACTGACTGCCACCACCCCCTTGCTGATTTCGCATTTAACATAAGGGTCATTTATACTTACCCAAACACTATCCAAGGGAAAGCCGGTCAACCTCTCCCCTTTTTCCAAAAGAGCGGAAATGGTAGAGGTAACATCATCAATGCTCTTAACCACTCCTTTGCTAATACCCTCGGTAGGTAGGGAGGTGGCTCCGATTATTTTTAAATTACTGCCCTCTGCCTGAGTTGCTCTTTGAGCTATAACCAGTCTGGATTCAGCAGAGCCCACATCCAGGGCAGCTAAAATATCTTCTTTCATAAATATTACGAATTCACGAATTTAATCACAAATTCACAAATTGGAAATTTATTTTTTATTTTTATTCAAATATCAAGCCGTTTATTTAAAACTAGCGACCTAATTATTATTATACTAAAAAAACCTAAACTACGCAAAGTTTAAAACAAAGAAAAATACCAATTGATAATCGGCTCACCCCAAAACAAAGCAAAAATCATTCCCACCGCCAAAAATACTCCTAAAGGTATTTTAGATCCCCATTTCTTATTTCCGGTTGCCACTAAAGATAAACCTACAACCGAACCTAACAAATAAGAAACAAAAATCGCCAAAACCAGCAATTTCCAAGAAGCCAGAGCCACGCCCATAAAAAGTCCCAGGCGAATATCCCCGCCTCCGATCCAGGCCCCCCGGGAAACCAAAAATTGTATTAAGAAAAAACTTAATCCTATTATAGCAGAAATTAACAGATCCAGCCAACCAAACCCCAAAAGTATATTTATAACCAAAAGTAAAGCTATAGAAGGAAACATCACCTTGTCTAAAATCAAATAAAAACGCAGGTCATAAACAAAAACCACTATTAATACAGCTATTAAGAACCAACTTTTTAAAAGCATTAAATAGCTTATTTCACCGGCTACTAAACTATAATAAAGAGCGAGGGTAAACAAAAAAGCGGTGGCCAGCTCCACAGACGGATATTGAAGGGAAATATGTTTTCCACAGAGTCGGCATTTTCCCCTTAAAATCAAAAAACTTAAAACCGGAATGTTATCATACCAGGCAATCTTTTTCTTACACTTAGGACAATAAGACCTGCCTCGCACACCCTCGCCGGTATGAAGACGCCAAATCAGGCAATTTAAAAAACTGCCTATAATCAGACCCCATAAAAAAGTTAAGACTAAAATTAAATAAAACATATTATTTGAAATTATTGACCGGCAAACTCTAATAATTTTTTAAAAGACTCTATTTCTTTTTTTAGTTCTCTGCGATGTTCAGTGTTTAAATACTTATTGTTCGGAGAGGGCAATCTTTCAACGCCTTTGTTTAAATACTTTCTTGCCTTATCTGTTTCACCTTCTTGCAAATATAGCCGGCCCAGTTCTTTGTAGGGATCGGTTAAATAAGGATTAAACTCGAGAAGTTCTTTATAAAGATCCTGGGCTTGCGCGTAATAAACAGGATTTTCTTGACTTAAAAGAGAATAAATTCTTCCCTCATACATTTTAAAAAGATAATCTCTTTGCTTCTCGGACACGGACTTAATTGTTTCCAGGGCCTCTTCTTGCCAAATCTTTGCTCGGTTGATTTTTCTAAAAACAGGGTAACAATTTAAACTATAACGCAGAAACTCTCGTTTGTAAAAGGTATTGTTTAAGCCAAGTTTGTTTGCCTTGTTCAAGGAATTTAAAACCCATAAGCAGTCCCCTTCCCCGGATTGAGCCTGTCTCAAGCCCCGGGCATAAGCATAATCCGCCCGGACTAAGTTTAGATTATGAAAAAATATTGTGGTTAAAATAAAAACCCCGAGAAACCCTAAAATCAGATATTTAGAGACCGGGGAAAAATTAATCTCATAAATTTCCCCCTCTTCGCCCTCTGGTCTGAAGACAATCAGACAAATCAGAGCTAAAAATAAATAAAAATAAACATAGGTGCTCGCGCTGGAAAAACTGAGTAAATTATTTAAAATATAAATTAAACCGGAGACAAACAGAGTAAAAACCAACCCCCGAGTTTCCCGGATCCAATTGGACTCTTTTAATAAAAATCTAAACGACCTATAAAAAATATATCCGAAAAAAAGCAAAAAAAGAATTACTCCCAAAATCCCGAACTGGAGCAAAGTGTCAAAAAAGAGATTATGGGCCCGGTCCGGGTAGGTATTGACTGTCTCGTGAACCCCCCAGTCACGCTCGTAAAAACGCGCCAAAACATTTTTTAAATTATCCGGGCCATGTCCGATTAGTTTAATTTTTAAACTCGCTTTAGTAAAATCCTCCCAACTTGCCTGCCAATATTCCAGACGCATTTTTCCTGATCCTTTTTTAAAATCAACTAAGCCGGCTATCCTGGTTTGAAAATCATCTTTATCCACAACCCCTTGTTGGTTAACCGGGCCTAAAAAATACCCGCTCGAGACAATCAAAACAAGCCCGATCAGTAAAGCCCCGGTAGTCGTGCACAAAATTCGGAATTTTTTTCTTATAAAAAGATAAAAAAGCAAGGCAAAAACCGCTCCGGCTAACAAGGCCAGCCAAGCGGAACGGCTTAAAGTGGCTAAAAGCGCCCCGAATTGAGCCAAAAAAACAAGAGCGCAAACCACTTTAGTCCACTTTCCGCGGGCCAGATAAAAAAACGCGTAAAGAGACAAGGGGATATTTATGGCCAAAAAATGGGCCAGAAAATTGGGCTGCCCCAAGCTCCCGAAAGCCCGTCCGGTTAAACCAGGGCCCTCGCTCCAAGTGAAAGGATCCAGGCCGTAATACTGAAGCCAGGCATAAACTGAAACCAAAAAAGAAGAAAAAAGGATCACCCAAATAATTTTTTTGATTTCAGACCAATTTTTAATATTCTGAAGCAGTAAAAGGAAAAACAGAAAAAAATTCAGGTAAGTATACAAACCCAGGTGGCGACTAGAAGACCCCCAGAAACTGCTTAAAAAATTAGCGGAAAAAACCGTGGAAATTAAAACACCCAGAGATAAAAGAACTAGAAAAATAAGCAGTTTTCTATCAATAATAAAAAAATTTAAAATTCTTTTATTCGCTGAAGATCGCGGAAGATACGCGGACTGACGCGGAGAAGAAAATTTTTTATCAATTAGAAAAAACTTAAAAACACTAAAAAATAAAAGAAGTAAAACCAAACTCCGGAATAAAGCAATCTTGGGTAAGCTAAAAGCATTAAAAAGACAAGGGCAGAAAACAACCGGCACTAAAAAAACAATCAAAAGTATTAAAAAAAGATTGATTTTCCGCAAAATCCTAAGCATATTTACGAA
>CAYRJF010000017.1:0-8978 GCA_964424365.1 uncultured Gammaproteobacteria bacterium
TAACTAATTTAATTATAGCAAAAATTTTATAAAAATTAAAATAAAATGTCTAAAAAAGTAGGAGTAGTTTTAGTTAATTATAAAGATTACGCTCAGAAATTTTTAGCCGAGTGCCGGGATAGCTTGAGAACGCAAAGCTATCCTGATTTTTCTGTTTATATTGTAGATAACGCCAGCAGTGAGGAGACCCGTGAATATTTAAAAAAAACTTATCCGGAAGCGGTGGTGATTCCTCGGCAAGACGGGAATTATGCCGCAGCTAATAACGCCGGGATTAAAAGAGCCCGGGAAGACGGTTGTGAGTATTTGGTAATTGCTAATATGGACACTAAATTTGAGGAAAATTGGCTTACTGAACTGGTTAAAGCCTGGGAAGATGCGGATAATCCGGGAATGGTGCAGTCCAAAATAATGCTGTGTCCGAAAAAAGAAGAGAAGGCAAAAATCAATAGTTTGGGCAATATTCAGCATTTTCTGGGTTTTGGTTTCACAAATGGATATTTGCAGGAAGATAGAGAAGTTAAGGGACTGCCGGAGATAAAAGGTTATGCCAGCGGGTGTGCCTTTCTGACCAGTCGGGAAGTAATTGAAAAAATAGGGGAGTATGATGAGGAATACTGGATGTATCATGATGATTTAGAAATAGGTTGGAGAGCTAAGTTAGCCGGATATAAAATATATCTTGCCCCAAGATCAGTTGTTTATCATAAATATGAGTTTGGCCGAAGCGTAAGAATGCTTTATTATATGGAGAGAAACAGGTTTTTGGCCCTGCTTCATTATTACAAGTGGCTTACTATTTTTTTAGTTCTACCCGCTTTGGTGGCCATGGATTTGGGGATGATAGCTTATTCAATTCCGGGAAAGTGGTTTTTGACTAAAATGCGCGCCAATTTATATTTTTTAAAGCCATCTACATGGGTTAAAATAATAAAAAAGAGGAGTCAGGTTAAGAAATTAAGGAAAGTTAAGGACAAGGAAATAGTTAAAGATTTCGCCGGCAAGGTGATGTTTCAAGAGATAGAAAATCCGGTTTTAAAATATATTGCCAACCCCATTTTTAATTTCTATTGGAAACTCGTAAAAAAATTTATAACCTGGTAAAAAAGCTGAAAGCTAACCGCTAACATCTAGAAGCTGATTATGTTGGATTTAAACATCGTTATAGTCAATTGGAAAGCCAAAGGTGACATTGAAAAGTGTCTGAAGTCTTTATTTTGGGATTTAGAGGATTCTGGTTTAAAATTTGTGGTTCAAGTGGTCGATAATTCCGAGAACTGCGACGGCATTAAAGAAATGCTTGAGGAAAATTTTCCGGAAGTGAAATATTTAGACAGCGGAGGTAATATCGGATTTGGCAGAGCTCAAAATATGGCTTTAAAAAAGCAAGAAGCTAAATATTATCTACCACTAAATCCGGATATTTATTTTAAAAACAAAGGTTCTATAGAAAAGTTGATTAAAAAATTAGAATTTGAGCCCAAAAAGGGTTTGGTGGCTCCTAAACTTTTAAATCCAGACGGCTCTGTTCAGCTGTCTTGTTGCCGGTTTCCGGGGTTTTTGGATCAGATTGCTCGTCGTATGAATTGGGACAAAAAATTTAAATTTTTTCAAAAAAGAGTGGATGAATATTTGATGCGTGATTTTAATCACCAAGAAAGTGTTCCTGTGGATTGGGTAATGGGTTCCTTTATGCTTCTACGCGGAGAGGTGGCCCGGGAATTGGGATTTTTTGATGAACGTTTTTTTATGTATTTTGAAGATTGTGATTGGTGTCGAAGAATTTGGGAGAAGGGTTGGCAGGTATATTATCAAGCAGATGTAGAGGTTTTTCACGGACATAGGCGTGACTCCGCTACTCATAACCCTTTTAAATCCATATTCAACAACCCCATAGCCAGAACCCACTTAAAAAGTTGGTTAAAATATTTTTTAAAGTGGGGGTTTAAAAAGAAAAGATTTGGAAAGTAAAAACCCGGAACGAATTCCGGGTTTAGCAAAAGTGTTAATTGAAGGATTTAAATGTTTAGATGTTTTTTAAGCCATTTGGCCAATTTAACTCCACACCATTCATTACCATTATTTCTATATTTATTCATTTCCAACAAGGTCATTTCAGAGAAAGTTTTTTGAGCACTTTCTGGTATAAATATTTTATGCAATTCACTCCAATGACGTTTTTTTATTTCACCCCCGGGTTCTTTGGCAATCGTGCCCCTAGTGATGGCCTCAAATAAAACAGGTTTTTCTAAACTTTTTTCAAAATAGGCAAACGTATCTCTAAATTCGCAGTTTCTCTCTTTTCCTTCAATTAATTTTAAGATTCCTTCTATGCCAATTGTATTGACTGCAAATTTGGCATAAGACTTAGGAAAGCCGTTTAGAGAAGAAATATAAAAACCGCCATCTTGGGCCACACAAGGTTTTTTTATTTTATTATGGGCGTATATCACTTTTTCTCTGGCCACATCCCTGGTTTCGTCAGCCCTGATTTCTGGTATTTCCATATTCACAGGCTCAACTTTAATGCCTAGTTTTTTTAGATCATTTTCCAGTGACTTAATTTTAGCTTTGTTTGTGGTGGCAAAATAAATTTTTCTCATATTATCTATAATAATATTTTTAAGCCTCATTGTCTATAAAGGTGGTTGACATAGGAGAAATTTTCGCTATAATAACAATAGCGCCTGCAAGAAGCGCGTTTTTGTTTAATTAATAAATTAAAAATTTATTAATTCGCGGAACCACGCGGAACCGACGCGGAGTTACGCGGAGAGTTTTTAATTAATCTAAATGTATGGCTAAAATAGCAGTTATTAAAACCGGAGGAAAACAATATAAGGTCTCTGAAGGCCAGACTTTGAATGTGGAAAAATTGGGTGAGAAAGAGGGGGGTAAGGTAAAATTTGACACTTTATTAATTTCCGAGGAAGATGGCAAAGATTTACAGCTGGGCCAACCCTCTTTGGGTGAAAAAACCGAGGGTAAGGTTCTGGGAGAGGAAAAAGGTAAAAAAATAAATTCCACTAAATACAAAAACAAAACCAGATACCACAAAGAAATCGGACACAGGCAAAATTATACCAAAGTGGAAATAACCTCTATTAAATAAAAAAATTCCGGCCAGTTAGGCCGGTATTTTTTTAAGCTAAAAGCTAGAAGCCAATAACTAAAAGCTATTTAATTTCATTTCGGTTTTCTAGAGCGTTGATTATGGTCAAGGCATCAACATACTCTAAGTCAGATCCGGTAGATAACCCGCGCGCTAAGCGGGTTATTTTTATATTGTAAGGTTTTATTAATTTAATTAAATATTTGGAAGTGGTTTCTCCTTCCAGAGTCGGATTTAAAGCCAAGACTATTTCTTGGATATTACCCCTGTCTAGCTTTTCTTTTAATGATTTAATGCTCAGGTTTTCCGGGTTTATCCCTTCAATAGCGTCAATATAACCGCCCAAAATGTGGTAAAGACCTGAATATTTGCCGGTATTTTCAATATTAATCATATCTTGGAGGTTGCTGACAATACAGAGAAGAGTTTGGTTTCGGTCCGGATCAGAGCAAATCGCGCACGGATTTTTTTCCGCGTAAGCGTGGCAACTGCCACAGGTCGTGATTTGGGATTTTAGATTGTTTAAGTTTCCGGAGAACTCTTCCAGTTTTTCCGGGTTTTGTTTGAGCAAATAAAAAACATATCGCTCCGCCGTTTTTGGCCCCACAGTAGGCAAGGTCGCAAAATCATCTATTAATTTTTGGATATAATCAGGGTAATTCATCTTAAAAAATCCTAATTTCAAAGCCCAAATGACAAATCAAGTTCAAATATAAAAATCCAAATTTATGAATTAGGATTTTGGGTTTGATTTGGCATTAGGATTTTTGATTTGGGGTTTATATGTTTTAAGTTAATTAAAATAGAAACTTTAGAGCTTATTTTAATTACAAGAGTTATTGCATTCCCGGCATTCCTCCCATTTCTTGCATTTTTTGCGCCATCTTTTTTTGAGCTTTTTTAACCGCTTCGTTAAAAGCTTCCGCCAGATTAGACTCAATTGATTTTTTGTCTAAGTTATCCTGGATTTCCACGGATTTTACTTTCATGTTCCCATCCATAGTGATTTTAATACCCTTGGTTTCTTGAGTAACCGTTTCCTCGGAAAGGGCGTCTTGCATAGTTTTGGCTTGAGACCTTAAATCTTTGTACTGTTTTAATTTGTTGAACATAGAATCATTTTAGATGTAACGTATTATTAGATAAAGTAACGTTAACACCATTTTTATTAATTATTTCTAAAATCAAAATTGTTAAAATCCCAATGACAAATTTCAAATGACAAATAATTTTATGGTTTGTCATTTGAGCTTTGGATTTTGAGCTTGTTTGTTAAAACTTCGGTGGTTCCTCGGATTGCATTTTTTCCATGCTTTTAAATCCTACCAAGTCTTGGTCAAAGAAAAAGTCCACTTTTCCCGTGGGTCCGTTTCTGTGTTTAGCCACATAAACCTCTGCCCAGTTTTTTTGCTCTTCCGGAAGTTCGTCCGGATCATAGTTCCGGTCCGCGGCTTTTCGGTAAATAAACATTACCACGTCCGCGTCCTGCTCAATTGAACCGGATTCTCTTAAATGGGCCAGTTTGGGGATGGCCGGCTTGTTTTGCTCTACGGCGCGAGAAAGCTGAGAAAGGGCTAATACCGGCACATTCAGTTCCCGGGCAATGCTTTTTAAGCCCCGGCTGATTTCCGCCACTTCCTGGACACGATTATCACCGTATTTACCCCTGCCTTCCATGAGTTGTAAATAATCAACAATAATCAAACCCAGGCCCTTGTCGATTTGCAGGCGCCTGGCCTTAGCGCGGATATCCATTATGGAAGAGGTGGCCGAGTCATCAATGTAAATAGGGGCCTCGGAGAGCTGTCCCATACCTTCGCCGATTCGGGAAAAATCATCATCTTCTTCCTTATCCGAGAGTTTTCCGGTTCTCATTTTCCAAAGACTGACTCCGGCTTGAGCGCAAAGCATCCTGTCCACAAGTTGTTCTTTACTCATTTCCAGGGAAAAGATACCCACTCCTTGTCTGGACTTTAAAGCCGCCTGCCGGGCAACATCCAGCCCCAGGGAGGTTTTCCCCACACTGGGCCGGGCGGCCAAGATAATTAAATCTGATTTTTGAAAACCTCCTAAAAGGCCGTCTAAATCTTTAAAGCCCGAGGGGAGACCTCGTAATTTTCCACTTTGTTTATGAAGTTCATCGATTCTGTTAAAAGCGTCGGAAAGTAAATTATCTATAGGTAGAAAAACGTTTTTGGTAAATTTTTGGGAAACACTTAGTATCTTTTGCTCGGTTTGATCTAAAATATTATCCACATCCTCCTCTTCTTTATAGCTGAGTTCGGAAATTTCATTAGCCGCTCTTTGCAGGCGACGCAGGGTGGCTTTGTTTTGGATGATTTTGGCGTAATGGTTAACATTGGAAGCAGTGGCCACATAAGCGGAGAGTTGAGCTAAATAACTTCTGCCTCCGATTTCCTCAAGTTTGTTTTTTTCCTTTAAACGGTTAGAAAGGGTGAGAATATCAATCGCCTCGCTTTTACTGTAAAGTTCTTTCATGGTTGCGTAGACAGTAGCGTGATTGTCTTTATAGAAATCTTCCTGAGACAGGGTATCAACCACCTTAGCGATGGCATCTTTGTCTATTAAAAGACAACTTAGAAGCGATTGTTCCGCTTCTAAGTTTTGGGGAGGCATCCTCTCTACATCGGTTTTAGTATCCACTTTAGCCATATGTAGATACATCTTATAGGATTTTGATTTATTTTTCAAGGTGGTTGATTTTTAACATTCCTCTAAACTTTCTTCCCCCCAAGAGTAATAAAGCAAGGGGACCACCAGGAGAGTAAGTATGGTTGAGAAGCTCAGTCCAAAGATAATTGAGTAGGCGATAGGGGACCAGGTGGGATTAGATAAAGCTAACGGAATCATACCTAAAACTGTTGTGGCGGTTGTTAAAAGTATAGGTTGAAAACGAATTTTAGCAGCTGTAACCACGGCTTCTTTTTTTTCTTCCCCGCTTTTTCTTTGGTTGTTGATAGCGTCAATTAAAAGTATGGCATTATTAACCACAATTCCGGCCAGAGCCACGATCCCGATAATCCCGGGGAAAGAAAGGGGTTGACCCATTATAACCAGCCCGGGGAAAATCCCGATTACTGACAAAGGGATAGCGATAAGAATAAACAAGGGTTGGCGGAAGGACTTGAATTGCAGGACCATAATTATGGCAATGGCAAAAACTCCCAATATTAAAGCTTTCATCATATCAGCCAGGGATTGGTCAATATCTTCTTTTTCTCCTCCGTAACCAATTTGGTAATCCGCCGGGATGCTTAAATTGTCAACTTTTTCTTTAATTTCGTTTGTTAAACTAACCGGAGAAAATCCGCTCCTGGGGTCCGCGGTAACTTTAACAATTCTATCCCCGTCCTGGTGTTCAATAAAAGCTCGTTTATTTTCCAGTTGGTCTGTAGTAAAAGCGCTTAGAGGAATATCGCCTTGAGGGGTGGCAATGGTTAAAGAATTAATGGCGCTTAAGTCTGCTTGATCACCCTCTCCTTTTTTACCCAGGTCGTATTTAACTAAAACTTCGGTGTCGTCCTGACCGGTTCTAATTACCGTGGCCTCGGTTCCGCTTACAGAGTTCCGTAAAATTCGGGCGATTTGCTGGGTAGTAACCCCGTAAATTCGAGCTTTTGCCCGGTCTATATATATGGAAAACTGACCATTAGCTTCTTCCTTGCTTAAACTAACATTGGTAGTTCCGGGTGTTTCCTCGGTCAAGTTTTTAATTTTTTCACTCAGACGGTCCAATTCATCCAGGGAAGAGCCCGTAATATTAACAGTTATCGGGGCCCCGGAAGGAGGCCCGGCGGTTAGTTGAACCACTTTCACCTCGGTAGGCAGTAGGTTCAAGTCGGAGACTTTTTGTCGGTATTCTTCGGCAATTACCATACTGTTCTCTTCTCGGTTCTCGCTTAAATTAACAATTATATGGGCAAGATTTTCGCTACCCTGGCTTCCGGAAATGTAAGTATTGAACTGGGATCCTATGTTGACTTGGAAGGATTTAATTCTGTCATCACCTGGAAAAATTTTTTCCACTCGAGCGGTTAAATCAGAAGTTTTTTCCAAAGGAGTTCCGATGGGAGTTTTAATATTAATCGCAAAATAGTCCATATCTTGTTCCGGGAAAAGATCTTGTTTTAATACTCCTTGAATAGGCAGAGCCATAGCCCCCAAAAACAAGACCAGGAGGATGGAGGCTAAAATTTTTCTTTTAGCTTGAGAGCGCAGGAAGGATCTTAAGATATTTTCATAATAGGGGACCGCTTTTCTGTTTAGCCAGGACACTTTGCCTTTGACTTTTTTTTCAAAAGAGGCGGAACGTTTTTCTTTGCAGCCCTTCATCCAGCGGACACTCAAACTGGTCAAAAGCCCCAGGGCGACAAAAATCGCGGAAAGCAGGGTTAAAGTTACAGTTACGGGCAGGGACTTAATAAATTCCCCGATAATCCCGGTGGTTAATAGCATGGGCAGGAAGGCAAAAACCGTGGTTAGGGTTCCGGCAATCAAGGGTAAATTATACTCCCGGACAGTCATTACAGCCGCCTCTTTGACATCCCGGCCTTCCCGCATTTTCCGGTTCATGCCCTCGGTGATTACAATAATGCTATCCACTAAAATCCCCAGAGAAAGGATTAGGGCAAAAAGGGTTAAAAAGTTAAGAGTATAGCCGATATAGTTTAGAACAATAAAACTCATCAAAAAAGTAATCGGAACCGCTAAGGCGGAAAGCACCGCCTCTCTCCAGCCCACAAAAAGCAAAAGCAGAACTAAAATAATAGCCATAGTTTGCAGGCCGTTATCCAACAAGCCGGAGATATCCTTTCGAATATTCTCCGCTTGGTTATCAATTATTTCCACTTGAACGTTTTCCGGTAAAATACTTTCTTTAGCTTTTTCAATTTCCAGCAGGGATTCATCCACGATATCCAGAATATTCCCCTCGCTTCCTTTAACTACGGTCAAGGAAACCGCGGGCAGGGACTCGGATCCGGAAACACTGACTCGGGAGATTGTAGATTTGTCTGTAAAAGAATCTTTAACTTCCGCCACATCTTTAACATAAATAACACTGTCTTTAAAGGAGGTGATGGGGATGTTTTTGATATCTTTTAAAGTTCTTAACTGACCGCGTAGATTTACGGTATAGTTTTCTTCTCCGGTTTCGATAGATCCTACCGGGATATCAGAATTAGCTTCACTGATGGCGTTGGTTACACTGGTTAGGCCTAGATTATAATTATCCAGAGAAGCTTTGTTAACCAGAACTTTAAATTCTCTTTCTTGGCCGCCGTTAATATTTACTTGAGAAACGTTTTTAATTCTTTTTAAATCTTCCTTAAGATCTTCAGCTAAGTTTTTCAGCTGATTGACATCATAAGGCCCGCTCAGAGAAAAACGCAAGACCGGGAAAACTTCGGTTATACTAACGTCCGTTACTCGGGGTTCATTGGCATCATCCGGTAAGTCGGCTTCGGCTCGGGAAACCGCATCCTCCACATCATTTACCTTTTTGTCTTTATCTACCCCAACATTAAATTCAATTATTATAGAAGAGAGTCCTTCAAAAGACTGGGAATCCACTTGTTTGATATCGCTCAAGCCCAAAACTTCATCCTCAATTACATTGGTAACCAGTTTTTCCACATCTTCCGGATTAGCTCCCGGGTAAGAGGTATTAACAGTAACAACCGGGAAGTCTACTTGCGGGCTGGATTCCTTGGGAATAAAAGCAATAGAAACCGCGCCCAGAACTACAATAGCCAAAGTTAAAATAAAAACAAACTTGCGATTATTGATAAAAAATTCCCAAAAGGTTTTTTTGTTTTGATTATTGTTCATAATATATAATCCGAAT
>CAYRJF010000017.1:9078-12596 GCA_964424365.1 uncultured Gammaproteobacteria bacterium
ATCCGAATGCTCCGAATAAATGTCATCCGAATACTCCGAATTTATATCCGAATGCTCCGAATAAATGTCATCCGAATTTATTTCTAATTCATCTATTATAAATTTGTTGGTTTGCTAGGTGCTATTCTTTGATTTTTACTTCTTGGCCCTTACTAAGTCCTCGGACATTGGTGATTATTTCCATATCCGGAGTTAGGCCGTTGTAAACTTCGTTTAAATCGTTAACGACCCTTCCCAGATTTACTTTATGGGCTTCAATTTTTTCCTCAGAATTAACTGTAAATACATAATTTCCTTCCCCGGTAATTTTAATAGATTTAAAGGGTAGGAAATAAACATTTTCCGTGTTTTCGTCTTTATTGATTCGGAATTTTACTTCTACGTATTCCCCGGTGATTAAAGGACTATCTTTTTCCGTAACCACGGTAATAACCTCAATTTTTTTAGTTTCGGGATCAACCTGAGGAGAGATGTTAGAAATTACGCCGGAAATTTCCTCTTCAATAACAGCTTTAGATCCCTCCTGAATAAGTTTCACGTCTTCGGAATTAAGGTAAGATTTAACTTGCAGGCCGTTTTTGTTAACCAAGGAAATTAGAGGATCCCCGGTGCTTATAAATTCATTAAGATTGGCCGGTACCGAAGCAACTTCTCCGGAAAAGGGGGCTCTAACATAAGCTTTGGAGAGTTGATTTAGAACCAGATTTCGACCGGCCTGAGCTTCTTTAATAGCCGCTTTTGTGGAAGTCAAATCAACTTCTCGGGGAGGAGCGGTTACTTGTTCAAGTGAACTCTGAGCTTGTTCCAAGGCCTTTTCTTGGGTTTGAACCGCTTTACGAGCCGCCTCTAGATTGGCTTCGGCTTGGGTTTTGGTGTCTTCCAGGTTTTGTAAGGCTTGTTGATAATTTAGAGAGGTTTGTTCAGTATTTCCTTGGTTGGAAATTTTAGCGTTAGCTACCGCTTGCTTTTGTATTTGCAGGTTTTGCTGAGCTTGATTGATATAAGAAATTTGGGTGTCAATTTGGCTTTTTAGTCCATCTAGAGAAGTTCCGCTGACCGAGCTTTTGGGAAAATTATTATTTGTTACGGTATTATCCAAAACTATTCTTACAGAACTTAAGGTTTCATCTATGGAGTCTAAGGCCTGACCAACCAAATTATCCAATTTTTCACCCTGGGAAACCGCGATAGTATCTCCTAAGTTTTGATTATACTCAAAAGCTTCTTCATAATCATTTTTAGCCCGGTTGAATTTAATTTCAGCTTGGTTCAAGCTATCAAAATCTTTAACCCCCAAATAATCCTCATAAAGATCATTGGCTTTTTCATCTCCGGGTTTTTTACCCAGGATGTCGCCGGAAGCGGTTAAAGCGGTCCGAATTGTGGACAGAATATTTGAGGCGGTCAGCTTTAAGCTATCATAAGCATTCTCTAGGGTTTGTTCACTAGAGGTGGTTGTATTTTCTAAAGAAGACTTGGCCAGCTCTACTCCGATTTCCGCATTTTTTATCATAGCCCGGTTATTGGCCCTGGTTTGTTCCAGGGAAGCTTGGGTTTGTTCCAGACCGGCCCGGGCTTGCTCCACTCCTTTTTGGGCCTGCTTAATTTGCTGTTCAGTGGCTCCCGCTTTCTGTTGGGCTAGATTACCTTCCAGTCTTTCTATGGAGGCGTTGGCCTTACTAAGTTCAGAGTCTAGGGAGGAGTGGTCCAATTCTATCAATAATTGACCTGTTTCCACTTTATCCCCGATATTAACCTCTACCCCCTTGATTTGCGCGGACATTTGAGCGCTTAAAGTTACTTCTTCTAAGGCCTCTATTTTTCCAATAGAGCTAATATCCGATTCCTCTTCTTTATAATTAGCCAGTTTTACGGTTTCCACTTCCGGCATTTTGGTTTCCTCTATCGTTTCTTCACTCTGTCCTTGGAAAATTCTCCAGGAGACGAGCCCTACGATAATCAAAACAACCAGTGCGGGAATAATAATTTTTTTATTTTTGCTTAAGTTCATATTGATTTGATTTAAGTTAATATTTGAACATACCCATGGTGTGTTCAAAATATATTTGTGTAATTTGTGACTAAATTTGTGTATTTGTAATTAAAAATTTAGGAAATTAATTATCTGATTGGATATTTTTTTTGGTTGAATTTTTATTTTATTATCTCCGTGGATATGTTCCACAAAAAAGGTCCCCATCATCCCTAAAAGCATCATAGCCGCAATTTTGGGAGATATTTGGTTAGCTTTTGACTTTTTTTTTATAACTTCAGTCATGATTTTTTCCAGTTTTAAAACTATTTCTTCCCGGGTTTGATTAAGCTTCCCGCAAAGATTTTTATCTTTCTGGGAGATTCTTTGAAAGAGTAGCCGGATCATATCTTTTTCCACAAAAAAGAAATTGATATAGGTTTCTATAAAAAGTCGCAGTTTTTCTTTAGGGGAGAGGTCTTTGTGAATTACTTTATCTAGCTCATTCTGAAAGTCTTCAGCCAGATGATCAAAAATTTTTAAAAACATATCTTCCTTATTTTTGAAATGGTAGTAAAGCGCGGCCTTGGTAATTCCCGCTTTTCGAGCGACCATATTCAAAGATACCGAGTAGTAAGGTTTTTCAATTACCAGATCCCGGGCGATTTTTAAAATTTTTTCCTTGGTCTGATTTTTAGCTCTCATAAATTCTGTAATTATTTCCGCGTTGTTCCGCGTAATTTCAGCGATTATCCGCGAATTCAAAATTTTTTGAATTATTTTACCTACCGGTCGGTAAGTATTTACTTTAGAGGATTAAAAATTTTTTGTCAAGAAAATTTTTATATTTAGTTTCCAGGTCTTGATTTTTTTGTTAAATTGAGCTAGGTTTAAAACAAAGTTTAAAAAAATAAAAAAAGGAGGTGACAAAAATGTCAGAAAAAGATTGCCCTAAGTGCAAAGGTACTGGTGAAGTGCCAAATAATTTTGGTAAGGTGGGACACCGCACAGTCAAAGAAAGTTTTTCCAGGGAAAATTATGATGGCGAGGGCACTAGCGAGACCCCTGATACATTGATTTGTCCGCGGTGCGGAGGAAGTGGAAAAGTTTAAAAGTGGTTATAGAGTTTACTTAAAAGTAGTTCCTTACTACAAGGAACTACTCTTTTGTACCCTTGACAGATTTTAAATGTGTGTTATGGTTAGGTTTCAATCGTTCTTTCTAAAAAAATCAAGTTTGCAGATAGGGCTCTTTTGTTTTCCCTCACAAAAAGATAGGGCTGTCTTTATTAAGCCCCCCCTTTTTTTGTCATTTAACCCAAGACAGCCCCCGAGCCCCTTCTGCAACACTCAACTCGCAGGTTTTTAAATTCTCCTTACCTGTGAGCATATACGCCCCCTTTCATTTTTGATTGGGGGCCTTTTTCTTGTTATAAATTTCAGTAGGTGCTAAAATTATTAGAGTAAAAAAAATATTATAAAAATTATGGCCAAACCAAAAAGAAAAATTTGGCTGATTGGAGACACGCACTTTAATCATGATAAAC
>CAYRJF010000018.1:0-12146 GCA_964424365.1 uncultured Gammaproteobacteria bacterium
TATCTATGAAAAAGATCGTTACAATCGGGGGAGGGAGCGGACAGTCTCAGCTCTTAAAAGGAATTAAAAAAATTCCGGAGATTGAAATTACGGCGATTGTTTCTATGTTTGACAGCGGGGGAAGTACGGGAAGACTAAGAAAAGAACTGGGGGTTTTGCCTCCGGGGGATATTTTGAAGTGTTTACTGGCCTTGTCCGGGAAAGAGAGTTTGGAGAGTTTTTTAAAACAGAGGTTTCAAAAAAATAAATTACAAGGCCACAGTTTGGGGAATTTGCTTTTGATTATGCTTTCCGAATATGAGGGCGACTTTTTAAAGGCGGTTGAAGCTTTGGGCGAAGCTTTGGACTCTCGGGGAAGGGTTTGCCCGGTTAGTACCGATAAAGCCGATTTAGTCGCGGTTTTAGAAAACGGAGAAAAAGTTTGGGGAGAGGGAAAAATAGATGTTCCTGAGAACAAAAATCGCGCTCCGATAGAAAGAATTTATTTATCTCCCCGGGAGGGAGAAAAAATTAGAGCAGAAGATTCAGCAACTGCTTCTTTAAAAGAGGCGGATTTTATTCTTTTAAGTCCCGGGGATATTTACACCAGTTTACTTCCTAATTTTTTGGTAGAGGGAATCAGTGAAGCTGTGCAAGAAAGTCGGGCTAAGCTGGTTTATTTGAGTAATTTAACCACCAAGCCGGGGGAGAGTGATAATTTTCAGGCCGAGGATTTCAGGGCGGAAATAGGAAAATATTTGAACAGAAAAATAGATTATTTAGTTTTTAACAATAATATACCTCGGCAGAGTGATATAGATAAATTGATTTCCGAATCCGCTCGTCCTGTCCGTCCTCCGGAAAAAGATTTTGCGGAAGGAATTGTTATTAAAGAGGATTTACTGGATTGTTCCTCTGAAACTTTAAAACACTCTTGTGAAAAAATCGCTTCCACTGTTTCTAAAATCATAAAAGAAAAGTAAACCGTAAACAGTAAATCGTAAACCGGGAAATTTTTTGCGATTTACGGTTCGCGATTTACGATTTACTAATTTATATGAAAGCAGTTATTTTAGCGGCCGGGAAAGGGACCCGGTTAAGGCCTTTGACTTACCACACCCCGAAGCCCCTGATTAAAGTTGGCGGGAAAACTTTAATGGAGTATAATTTGGAAAAACTTCCCAAAGAAGTTGAGGAAGTTATTGTGGTGGTTAACTATTTAAAGAAGCAGATAATGGAATATTTTGGTGAAGAGTTCGGGGGCAGAAAAATAACATATGTTTTTCAAGAAGAGACGCTTGGGACCGGACACGCGGTTAAAATTTGCGAACCATTTTTGGAAGACAGATTTTTAGTTTTAATGGGTGATGATATTTATGATGAGCAAGATTTTTTAAACTGTTTAAATAAAAATAATTGTATTGTGGTTAAGGAAATCAGAGGAAGTTTTGCCGGGGGGAAGGTAAAATTAAACAAACAGGGCTTTTTGGAAGAAATTATTGAGGGGAAACACGAAGAAGGAAGGCATTTGGCCAACACTTCTCTTTATGTACTAGACCATAATTTTTTTAAATACGATTTAGCGCTTCTGGAGGGTAAAAAAGAGTATGGACTTCCCCAAACCCTAGCTAAGATGGCTCGAGATTATCCGGTGGAGCTAGAAAAAGCTAATTTTTGGCACCAGATCAATGACTTAGAAGGCCTTAATAAATTTAAAAAACTTTTAAAAGCTTCCCAATAGTGCTAGAATAAAAAAATAAGTTTAATTTATTTTTTTATGACCTCTTCAGTAATTTTAAGCATCCTGGCTCTTTATTCTGCCGGGATTATCTTTGTTCTAACCGGCCTTGAGGCATTAAAAAAATTTAAAACCAATCAAGCTGAGAGATATTTTGGGTATGGTGCTATTTTTATAGGTATTGTGATTGGACCTTTGATGGGCACTCGAACTATTTTTGGGATTTTGGGGTATCATGGTATAGATTTTGTCATATCCGCTTTTGATCAGTTAGTTCTAGCTTTAAGCATAATGGCCTTCGGATCTTACTTTGTGTCAAAAGTTTTTAAAAAAAGATTGAAAAAGGCGGGGCAAATTTTTTTTATTACCCTGGGTTTACTTGTGTTAGCAGTTTTGGCCTGGTCGCTCGAGGCAAAGTTTTTTATCGGCCCGCACATTTCCAAGTGGGGCACAGAATATGAGCCTATCGGTCCCGCAAAATTTACTTTTTTAGCGGTTTGGCTTTCCATCGTAACTTTTAATTTTTTATTTCTTCTAAAACGTTTTGGGAGTTGGGTTCGAAACAGACAAATAAATTATGATTTTTACGTAGGCTTAACTTTATTTGTCTTTTTTGTTTTTTTTGTTTTTGAAGAATTAGGGCAGATGAATACTTGGAAATTGGTTTTTTCCCGGGTTACCTTAAATGCTTTTGCCGTGATTTTTTATTTACTTTATACCAAGGAATCTTTTAAAGAAGAGTGATATTTTATGAAGAGGACCGTTTTTTACAAAATTTTTCTTTTTCTAACCGCAGTGGGGATTATCCCCTTGACTTTAGCTATAGTTTTGGAGTATAAGAATATTCAGGATCTATCCCAGAGCGTCTCTTCTCTTTCCGGAGTCAGTGAGCAGGTAATTGAGAAAGTAAACTTATTATTGGCAGATACCGGAATTTTAATTTTTTTAATTTCATTTTTCGCTTTAATTTTAATTATTTTGGAGTCAGTTTTATTAAGTCGAAAAATTACTTCGCCTTTATATAAATTAACCGAGGCCGCGGAAAAAATTAGAAAGGGTAATTTTAATATTAGAGTGGACATAGACAGCGGAGACGAGTTTGAGGAGCTGGGGATTGCTTTTAATAAAATGGTTAAAGACTTAAAAGAATCAAATCGAGCCTTAACCAGGGCTCTAGATGTTTCAAGGAAGTCTAAGAATACAGCAGAGAAAGAAAAGAATCGGACCAAGACAATTTTAAACAGCTTAACTGAAGGTTTAATTGTTTTGGGGGAGAGCAAAAAAATTGTTTTTATCAATCCCCGAGCTGAATATATTTTAGGGATTAGTCAAAAGAAAGTCCGGGGCAAGAAAATTGAAAACCTATTAAAGTTTGATAAAGTTAATAAGCTTTATAACGCCATGGGAAGAAAAATCGGTTACCAAAAGGAAATGAAAGAATTATTTTTAGACAAGCCCTTGAGGAGGATTTATGAGATTGATGTAATTCCACTGAAAGGGAAAAAACAAAACAAAGAAAATTTTATAATTTCTTTGCATGATATTACCAGAGAAAAAAGAATTGAAAGATTAAAAAATGAATTTATTTCTATTGCCGCTCATCAGTTGCGGACCCCTTTATCCGCAATTAAGTGGAGCTTGGAATTTTTGGAAGAGGAAATAAAAGAAGAACTAGGGGACGATTATGAGGGCGAGATAGAGGAATATCTGGTAAAGACTATGGAGTCTAACGAAAGAATGATTAATTTGGTTAATGATTTATTAAATGTTTCCCGGATTGAGGAAGGCAGGTTTGTCTATGATCAAGAAAAAATTTCTCTTTTAAAAATGGTGGAAAAAATTATTAATCAATCCCAAACCGAGGCCAAAGAAAAGGATATAAATATTAAATTAACCAAAGCCCCCGCCAATTTAACCCAGGTAAAAGTGGATAAAGAAAAAATGGAATTAGCCGTCCAGAATTTAATAGATAATGCGGTTAAATATTCTTATGAAGGTGGCAAGGTAATGGTCAGACTTAGAAAAGTTAAAGAAAAAGGTAAAAATTATGTTCAGCTAGAAGTGGAGGACAAGGGTATGGGGATCAATAAAAAAGACCAAGAAAAGTTGTTTACAAAATTTTCCCGAGGAGAAAACGCCATGAAGTCGGAAACAGAAGGCTCTGGTTTAGGGCTATTTATTGTTAAAAACATTATTGAATCTCACAAAGGAAAAGTTTGGTTTCAAAGTGAGCCGGAGAAAGGCTCAACCTTTTTCTTCCGGATACCAACGGCCTCTTCCCGGGAGTAATCTATCTTTATGGATCAAGTATTGGATTTGCATATTCACTCTAAATATTCTCGAGCTTGCTCTAGTAAAATCAATTTTTATAATATTGATGATTTTTGCCGGATTAAAGGGGTGGATGTGGTGGCTACCGGTGATTTTACCTATCCGAGTTGGCTTGAAATGATAAAAGAAGAGTTGGAAGAAATCGGCTCTTCCGGTCTTTATAAGCATAAAAAAAGAGAAGATTCAAAGATTAAATTTCTTCTTTCCACCGAGTTGGCTTTAATCTACAAAGACGGGGACAAGGTGAGAAGAATTCATGTTATGGTTCATGCTCCTAACCGGGAAGCGGCTGAGAAGTTAGTTGATTATTTGGATAAAAGATATAATATCCGTTCCGACGGCAGGCCGATTTTGGGTATGACCGCTCCGGATTTGGTTAAGCTTTGCCTGGGAATTGACCCCCGATTTTTAATTTATCCCGCTCACATCTGGACTCCTTGGTTTGCGGTTTTTGGTTCCAAATCAGGATTTAATTCTTTGGAGGAATGCTTTCACGAGCAAACCGAACATATCTACGCCTACGAAACCGGCTTGTCCAGTGATCCGGAAATGAATTGGCGTTTGTCCTCTCTTGATCACTTGACCACTTTGTCAAACTCTGATGCTCACAGCTTGCCTAATATCGGCCGGGAAGCTAATTTAATGGATTTAGAGGAAATAACTTACGGGGAAATATATGAGGTTATTAAAAACAAGGATTTAAATAAATTGAAAAAGACTATTGAGTTTTATCCGGAAGAAGGGATGTATCATTATGACGGCCATAGATCTTGCGGGGTTAGTTTAAAGCCCGGGGAAACCAAAAAAAATAAGGGCATCTGCCCAGTTTGTAAAAAGCCCTTAACCATAGGAGTTTTAAATCGAGTAGAGGAGTTGGCGGATCGCCCGGAAGGATTTATTCCGGAAAATCAAGTTCCTTATGTAAAATTAGTAGAATTGGATAAAATTATTGCTGAGAGCCTGGGGATTAAATCCCGACACTCTAAAAAGGTTCAGGAGATTTATAATCGCTTAATTCAAGAAACAGGAAGCGAGCTTTTTATTTTACTCAAGGCTTCTTTAAAAGAAATTGAGAAAGCTTCCACTTCCGGTATAGCTGAAGGAGTAAAAAGAGTTAGGGAGCAAGATTTAATCATCCATCCCGGTTTTGACGGAGAATACGGAAAAATTGAAATTTTTAAACCCGGCGAAAAAGAAAACAAACAAAAAACCCTTCTTTAGTGTTTTACTAAGAATTTAATTTTTTTTGCAAAGTTTTGATGTAATTTTTAAACTCGGTTAGATTTTCTTTTAGGATAGATTTACTAGGGGGGAGCTCTTCGGTTAAGGGGTTGATTTTACTTCCATACTTAATCATTTCGTAATGTAGGTGGGGTCCCGTGGACAGTCCGGTATTCCCTACATAACCGATGACTTCACCCTGTTTTACTTTTTGTCCCGGAGAAACAATAATTCGGTTTTGGTGGGCGTAGCGAGTGGTATAAGTGGAATTATGGCGGACAGTGGTTAAATAACCATAGCCGGCTGAGCTCCAACCAGCCCGAGTGACGGTTCCGTCCCCGACCGAGCGAATCGGAGTGCCCACTGAAGCGGCATAATCAATAGCCCGGTGGGAGCTGGTAAACATTTTAAATTTGGCCAGATATCTGGGTCCGTGCGTAAATCCGGAGGAGATATATTTATAAGAGACCGGAGCTTTAAGAAACATTTTTTGGGCTGACTTACCCTCCGGAGTGAAGTAGCCTTGATTATCCTTAGACTCTTCGTAATAATAAATTTCATGTTTTTTCCCGGCGTTAATGTACTGAGCCGCCAGGATTTTCCCCGGCATTACATATTCTCCATCTAAATATCTTTTTTCATAAATAAGCTTGAAACTGTCGCCTTTTTGGGTTTCCATAGCAAAGTCTATGGTCCACTGAAAGGCGTTTGCCAGTTTGATGATAGTTTCCACGTCCAGGCCGTTTTCTTGTCCATCTGTATAAAGGGAGGTTTTAATTTGACCCTGGGCAAAAGCTTGTTTAGTTTTATAGGGAATTTTTTTTCTCTGAGCTCTCCAATCTGAAGAAGTGGCTGTTTCAGTTTTTTGAACAACCAACTTTTCTTCACTGTCCAGTCGGTAAGAAAATTTTTTTAGTTCCCCGGAATTTTTCGAGAAATACAAGTTTAAATTTCTACCGGCATTAAGGCCGGCTAAGTCATAAAAGGGCAAAGCCACTTCATAAATTTCTCTTGCTTCCCGGGGTTTTATTCCCGCCTCCCTCATTAGTTCACCGTAAGTTTTCCCGGGGCTTACCTCTATTTTTTTAATCGAGTAGGGAGAAGTTTTTTTTGTGGAAAGAATTGGGGTAGAGTCGCGGGTGGAAACTGAGGAGGCTTCCAGATGTTTTTGTTTATAAAAAAATACCGCCAAAGGGGTAGTCAGGGCAACCAGTATTATAATTAGAACCCAAGATGGGTAGCGTTTTTTCATATAGGAGTATTATAATTAATTAAGAAAAAGATTGCAATCGTTTTAACCTTGAGAAAGAAGAGGCCGCCAAGCCGAAAAAAGTTTATTTAAAGCTAGTTTTGCGGAAATTTTATTTGCCATATTTTAAAGGTTGTGTTATGGTTTAAAAAGTTTATAAGTTAAAAAAATTTTTAAATATTATTGAAATGCCTGATTTTTTAAAAGCTTATCATAAACTGGAAGAGGTTTGGGAAGATTTACCTCCGGTTAAGAGGCGTCGACGAAGACAGAAAGGCCTTTTTGTTTTAAAAATTTTTTCTCATCTTATCTTTGCTTTTTTGGTTTTTTTGGTTGTTTTTAGTCTTTGGTTTTTTTCTCAATTTAAATCGGTTTATACTTGGGCCGAGCAAGGAAAACAAGAGGCAAAACAGGCCTTGGCGAGTTTGGCGGAGAGAGAATTTAGTCAAGCCGCGACTCAGGCTAGTGAATCCAGAGAAAAGTTTGGACACGTGGATAAAAATATCTCTGCTTGGCAAGAAAGTTTTTGGTTGCGTAATTTTTCGGTTTTAAATACGCAATTAGAGGATTTACATAATTTATCTCAAACCTCTTTGGTCTTAAGCAAAAGTTTGGAGAAGGGAGCTCGAATCGCTTCGGAATTTGAAAAATATTTAAGTCCGGAAAAGGATTTAAAGTTTTCCCGGTTCAGCCCTGAAGAAAAGCGGGAAATCCTAAAATTAGTTTATGAGTCCCGTCCCGAGTTCCGGGGAATTAAGGCCAATCTGGAATTAGCCCTTTTGCAGTTGGAAAACTTGGATTTTTATCCTTGGCTCCGGACTCTGGAGAACCAAGTCGGAGAGCTCAAAATTGAATTGGAAAACTTGAACAGTTTGGCTGAAGAGATTAGCCAAATTTATTATTTAAGCCCTAAATTAGCCGGTTATCCCGAGGCCTCGCAATTTTTAGTAATGTTTCAAAACAGTAATGAATTAAGGCCCACCGGAGGGTTTCTGGGTACTTACGGAATTCTAGAAGTGGAGAACGGTGAAATTAAACGTTTTAATACCCATGACATTTATCATTTGGATATGCCGGTTCGAAATAAATTGGATATCACACCCCCGGAACCTTTAGGAAAGCATTTAAATGAAAAATGGTTTTTACGTGATGCCAATTGGTCTCCGGACTGGCCCACTTCAGCAAAAAAAATTAATTGGTTTTATCACAAGGAAAATAATCTTTTACCTCCTCAAAATCAAGTTAATGATTTTTCCGGAGAATTTGAGGGTATAATCGGAATTACTCCGCAGTTAGTGGAAGATATTTTGGAAATCACCGGACCGATAGAAACGGGGGGCAAGCAATACGGGTCGGAAAATTTTTTAGACTTGTTGCAATACGAGGTTCAAAGAGGCTATCAAGGGGAGCGTCCTTCCTGGGAGAGAAAAGAAGTGATAGGAAAAATACTAACCAAGTTAAAAATTAAATTTTTTGATTTGCCTGCCACAGATTGGCAACAAGTCCTCTCGGTTTTTGAAAAAAGCGTTGCTCGCCGGGATTTTTTGATCTATTTCCGAGACAACTATTATCAGAATTTGGCTCAAGATTTGGGCTGGACCGGAGAGGTGAAGAAAATCGACTCTGACTATTTTATGCTTGTGGATGCTAATTTGGGAGCTTTAAAAACAGACTCAGTAATTAGCCGGAAAATTAGTTATCACCTAAAGGAGAAAACTTCGGGCTGGGAAGTGAATTTAAAAGTTAGATATTCCCATAACGGCTCCCTGAGCTGGAAGGTCTCTCCTTACCGGAGTTATACCCGCATTTTGGTTCCCCGGGGAGCCCGACTGCTTTCTTTCCGGGGGAATAATATTTCCTTTCCCGCGGGAAAGTCTTTGGAGAAAGGGCAGGAGCTGGGCAAGGATTCCTGGGGTGTCTTTTTCCGATTAGAGCCGGGGGAAATCGGAAGCTTGGAATATAGCTATCAGCTACCTAAGGAGCTAGAGAAAAAATTTGAACAAAAAAACAAATACAATTTATATTTACAAAAACAGCCCGGCAGTAAAATTGAGTCTCTGAGAGTTGACATCAGGCTTCAGGATAAGATAAAATCATATAATCCGGTTGGTTTTCACGCCGAAGAAGCCGACGACGGTAAAGGAATTTTTTGGCAAACCGGTTTTGAACAAGATAAAAAATTTCAAGTTCAGACACCTTAATTAGGGCCTGCTGACTTGCGTCGGCGAGAAAGGTAATATTTAATCATCGGAAAAAATTATTTTTTTATGTTAATCAAAAGAATTGGAATTGATTTGGGGACTACTTATACTTTAGTACATTTACCCAAAAGAGGGATTGTTATAAACGAACCCAGCGTGGTAGCGGTTTCTGTAGAGGATAAAAAAGTTTTAGCCGTGGGTAATGAAGCCAAGGATATGCTGGGACGGACTCCGGAATCGATTATAGCGGTTAAACCTTTAAAAGACGGGGTAATTGCCGACTATCAGACAACCGAGGCTATGTTGAGGTATTTTATCAATAAAACTTTGGGAAGTTTTCGGATTTTTCGGCCCGAAGTAATGGTGGCGGTTCCGGCCGGGATTTCTTCCACCGAGCGTCGGGCGGTAATTGAGGCCACGATCGCCGCGGGAGCTAAGGCGGCTTATATTATTAAGGAGCCGATTGCCGCCGCTATTGGATCGGACATACCCATCGGTTCCGCTTCCGGCCACATGATTGTGGACATTGGCGGAGGAACAGCCGAAGTCGCGGTTATTTCCCTGGGAGGAATTGTTGCCTCTACTTCAGTGCGTGTAGGGGGAAATAAATTTGATGCCGCTATTTTAGAGCATATCAGGCGGAAGTATAATTTAGCTGTGGGAGAAAAAATCGCCGAGGATATAAAGATTAATATTGGCTCCGCCTTATTTTTGGAAGATAAATTAACTATGAAAGTTAAAGGCAGAGATATAATTTCCGGACTTCCCAGGAGTATTACTGTGGTTTCGGATGATGTTACCGAAGCTTTGCAGGGAGATTTGGAAGCGATAATTTCCGCCGCCAAGAAAGTTTTAAACGAAGCTTCTCCGGAATTATCCGCGGATGTTATGGATAAGGGGATAGTTTTATCCGGAGGTTCCTCTTTACTTAAAAATATTGACCAATTGCTTTCCCGAACTATCGGGGTGCCGGTTTATGTTGCTGATGAACCGGTTTTGTGCGTGGCCAAGGGTACGGGGATAGCCTTGGAAAACCTGGACTCTTATAAAAGATCTATTTTAGCCACCAAGTAGTTGTTGTATAAAAATCTTTACACAGCAACTACTTTTATAAAAATTTTTTAGTAAAAAAGAAGAGATTGTGTTATAATATTCAATTATTAACAAAAGTTTTTAATATGATTATCGGAATTGATGCCAGCCGAGCTAATCGTGAGCACAAAAGCGGCACTGAGTGGTATTCTTACCATTTAATTAAAAAATTGGCTCAACTGGACTCGGAAAACGAATACATTCTTTATACTGACAAACCTCTAAGGGGCGGACTTTTAGATTTGGGAGATAACGACATAAAGACCGCCGGTGAAACAGAAGAAGAAAAAATCTCTTTTGATAAAAAAGGATTTCAAGTTATAAAAAGTCCTCATAATAATTTTAAGGCCAAGGTATTAAACTGGCCTTTTTCTTTTTTCTGGACCTTGGGCCGGCTTTCTTGGGAAATGATTTTTCACAAACCGGAGGTTTTGTTTGTCCCGGCTCACTCCCTGCCTTTAGTTAATCCCAAAAAAACCATCGCCACCGTTCATGACGTGGCTTTTTATAAAGAACAATCTCTTTATAGGGCGGAGATTATCGGCTCAGAAAATAGATTTTTACGCCGGACAGTAAATTTTATGGTTCGGATTTTTACTTTTAATAATTATAGCGCTCATTCCCTGGATTATTTAAAATGGTCTACCAAGTTTACTTTAAAAAGAGCCGGTAAAATTATCGCTGTTTCCAAATCCACCAAAAGAGATATTTTGGATAGTTATAAGGTTGATTCGTCTAAAATCAAAGTTATTTATAACGGTTTTAATAAGGATTTGTACTCCCGAAAAAATTTAAAGGAAGGACAGGAGGCTGAGATTTTAGAAAAATACGGCCTGGAAAAACCTTATTTTTTATACGTAGGCAGGCTGGAGAGGAAAAAAAATGTTCCCATGCTTATTGAGGCTTTTGCCAAGGCTCGGAATGACAATCCCAGACTAAACATAAACTTGGCCCTGGTGGGAGACGCCGGGTTTGGCTATGATGAAGTAATTTACAACATTACCGGCTTGGACCTTTATTCTTGTACTCAAATTCCGGGCTGGGTTGATGAGGAAGATATGCCTTACATTTATAGCAATGCCGAAGCTTTTATTTTTCCTTCTCGGAGAGAAGGTTTTGGAATACCCATATTGCAAGCCTTTGGTTGCGAGATTCCGGTGACCGCTTCCTGTATTCCTCCCTTTCGAGAAATCGGTAAGGAGGCCATACTTTATTTTAATCCCATAGACAGAGACGAAATGGCCCGAGCGATTAACTCTGTTGTTTTTAACAAAGATTTGCGTGAAAAATTGGTGGAAAAAGGCAAGGAAAGAGCCGAACAATTTAGCTGGGAAAAAAGCGCCCGAGAAACATTAGAGGAAATAAAGAATTTATAAGGGCTGTATTTTCTCAAAATTATATTTTGTGTTATAATTAAGATGTTATGAAAAAAGCGATAACATCTTTTTTTATATTATTTTTCTTATTTTCGGGATTGGTCGGTTTCACGATTTTTTCCCAACCCGCTCAAGCTCGCGAGGGGGAAGATTTTAGTATTTCCAATCTTCCCAATGATTATTATTATGATTATCAGTGGTATCTGGAGAGAATAGAGGCGGACAAGGCCTGGGAAAGAATTAAGCAAAGCCCGGAGGTAGTGGTGGCTGTTATTGATACCGGAATTCAGGTGGATCATCCGGATTTGAAAGATAATATTTGGATTAATCAAGACGAAATTCCCGACAACGGACAAGATGATGATAGGAACGGTTTTATTGATGATTATCAAGGGTGGGATTTTATTTCCAATACTTCCGATCCTTCTCCTCGTTTTGAAGAGGGTTTTACTGAGACAGGAGTTTCTCACGGCACTATTGTGGCCGGAATTGTTGCCGCCAGTACAGATAATAAAATAGGAGTTGCCGGAGTAACCTGGAAAGCGAAAATTATGCCTCTGCGGGTATTGGATGACGGAGGGCAAGGAGGAGCCAATAATGTAATTCGGGCGATTGATTATGCGATTAGAAACAAAGCGGATATTATTAATCTTAGTTTTGTGGGACCGGTCAGTAGTGAAGCTATGCGCAGAGCTATTAGGAGGGCTTATGAAGCCGGTGTAATTGTGGTGGCCGCCGCCGGAAACGAACAGTCCGCGGGCGAGGGATATAATTTGGACGAATCACCCATGTACCCGGTTTGTTATGATCAGGGACTTAAGGAAAAAATGGTGATCGGGGTGGGGGGAACCGATACTTTGGATCAGAAGGTTGATTTTAGCAGTTATGGAGAGTGCGTAGATATTATGGCTCCGGGTGTAAGCATTTTTAATACCGTAGCTTATAACAAGGACCGGCAA
>CAYRJF010000019.1:0-6471 GCA_964424365.1 uncultured Gammaproteobacteria bacterium
TATCTTATCCGCCTTGATCTTGGCTTCTTGTTCTAAAAAAAATCGGTTAACTCCGGGTAGTAAAGAGAGCCATCTTTTGATTAAACTGATTATTTTCCCCATCTTAACTTTAGCTTGGTCGAGCAGGGTGTTGATTTGCCTGGCTGTCTCCTCTCCTTTACTTTTGAATTCTCTTTGTTTCTCCGGGGCCAGTTTTAAATACATTTCTTCTAAATCTGATTCTAGAATATTTTCCACTTGCTTTTGTCTGGCTTCTCGAGAAGCCGCTCCTCCCCCGTGTTTTTCCTGTCCGGTCTCACCAACTTGCTCGGAAATTTGCTCGGTTAATTCCTCTTTTTTTTCGCGCCCCAAACCATCACCCGGCTTTTCCACACTTTGTTCGGGTGTTTGTTCAGATTGTTCGCGCTTTTTCTCTTCTATCCGCTCTTCTGAACCGGGCTGTTCTTTATAATCTTCAAATTTATTTTTTTGGTTTGTTTGGTCAACCATAAATTAAAATAAGTGAAATAAGTATCCTTCGATAAACTCAGGACAGGTAAAAAGTAAAATAAGTATCCTTCGATAAACTCTCTTCGATAGAGCTCAGAGCGGGCAGGACAGGTGAAAAGTAAAATAAGTAAATTAATCCTTTTTAATAATTATAACATAAACTGTATTAATTAAAAACTATTTGAAATAATGTGTCATTCAAAAGATGACCTGTGAGTTTTTCGGATTAAGCCCCAGGAACCGTGTCTAGAATTATAAAATTTCCCAATTTCTAATTTCCATTTAACTTTTAATAACCAATTAAAGAACTAACTCGCTTTAGTGAAAAAATTGACACAAAATCATAAATTCAACACATCTTTTATATCCTGCAAAGTTTTAACTTGGACTAAATCCTGGCGCAGGGCTTTGGCCCCTTTTAAGCCCTGGACATACCAGCAAAGATGTTTGCGCATTTCAATTATCCCCCTCTCTCCCTTATATTTTGAAGCCCGGCGGGCGTGTTTTAAGGCGATTTGAAAAACCTCTTGGCTCTCTCTTTTACTTAGTTGACTATCATTTATTTCTCTAAATATCCAGGGGTTGCCCAACGCGCCCCGAGCTATACCCAAACCGTCGGCTTCGGTCTGTTCTAAAATTTCTCTTGCTTTTTCCGGGTCATTAATTCCGCCGTTTGCCAAAACAACTCCTCCAAACTTCCTTTTAAACTCCTTGATAGTTTCAATATCTATCTCCCCCTTAAAACCTTGATTTAAAGTTCTGCCATGAATCATAACCGCTTTAATGTCCAAATCGGCTACATTTTCCAGAAAATCCAAGGCCTTAACTGTTCCGGCCCTGGTTCTGACTTTAACCGAGACAGGCAAATTTGTGGATTTAATTGTCTCTTGGATTACTTGCCGAGAGAGCTTTAAGTCTTTCATCAGCTCCGCCCCGGCCTTAACCTTCATAACTTTGGGAACCGGACAGCCAAAATTAATATCGATGCCATCAGGCTTAATTTCTTTTTCCACAACTTTTATAGCGCTTTGAAAATCTTCCAGAGAACTGCCAAATAACTGAACTACATAAAAGGCCCTCCTAGGTCCCTTGCCCAACATTTCCAGTGTCTTTTGGGGTTGATGCGACAAAGCGGTTACATTAGCCATTTCACTATAAACAACATCGGCTCCGAATTGCGCGCAAATTTCCCGAAAGGCCTGATCAGTAAAACCGGCCATGGGAGCCAAAGCCAAAATCGGCTTTTCAATTTTCTGCCAAAAATTTTTCATACATCTATAGCTTAGCAAAAAAAGTCGCTTGTGGAAATTTATTTTTGACAGCTAAATATATTCTTTTATAATAAAATAAAAAAGGGAGGGGGAAAATGAACTTTAAATTACTAAGCAATTGCATTACTTTCAAAGGTTTGCCGTCGGCAAATGTATTAAATGTGTTTGGGGATAGCAGTTTTATTAAATTGTTGTCGGAAATTATTGAAAAAAAATTCTACGTTGAGCCGATTAAAGAAGCGCCTTCCCGGGCTCAAACTGAAGTAATGACCGAGCTGGAAAAAGCCCTTTATACAATTTGTTGCAATGAGCAACCACAAAACCCCAAAACAAAAAGATGGGCTCAAACAGCTCAGTTGCTCCTGAAAAACACAGTTCAAGAACGCATGGAAGAAAAGCTTCAAGAAGGAGAAATTATTTATAAAATCAATTACCATCGCGGTTATCTAATTACTTTCCTCTATGAAGCAGAAAACTCTTCCCAAGCTCAAGCGCAAACCTAGGGTCCGGCTTTCTTAAGCCGGGCTTTTTTATAGAAAAAGCCCGGTTCATTGATGACCGGGCATTGAGAGCTGATTATTTATTTGGCACGGGATAATTTCTTTTTTTCCTCTTCAGGAAACTTGGGCTTTCGATTTTGTCTAATCATTTCTCTCCTTGCTAAATTGTTTCTTGTAACATCATTGCCAGACTCCTTAGCCAAAATTTACCTCCTTTGTTTTCAAATTTAAACTTGCAAAACTAATGTATGTTTAAAATGTACTTTTAAAAACAATCTTTAATTCTATTATAACAAAAAGTTTACTTTTTAAAAACCCTTACTCCGTCTTTAGCATCTTCAACGACATAACCTCTTTGCTCAATTTCTTCTCTCAACCTGTCTGCTTTTTCAAAATCTTTTTCCTGTCTAGCGACTTCTCTCTCTTTAATTAATTTATTAATTTCTTCCGGGGTTTCACTGCTTAAATTATCTTCATCCAATTTAAGACCCAGAACTTGATCAAAATCCAAAACAGTAGCCAGCTTGTCTTTTTCTGCTAAATCTGACTTAAGCAATTCCTGGACTACTGACAGGGCAGAACAAGTATTAAAATCATCGCCCAGGGCGGCTTTAAATTTTTCTTTAAATTCCCGGTTTATTTCGCCTTTCTCTGAGCCCAACTCTCTAACCTGATTATTCAAATGTTCCCTGCCCCTGCGAGCGGAATCCAAGGCCTCCCAGGTAAAATTTTGCTTGGAGCGATATTGAGCTTGCAAAAAGAAAAATCTTAAATCCAGAGGGTCATAACCTTGATCTTTAATTACTGACAAAGTCAGGCTCGCTCCTTCAGATTTGGCAATCTTTTTTTCCTTTTCCAGTAAATGTTCATTATGAAGCCAATAATTTACAAACTTTACTCCGTTAGCGCACTCGGATTGGGCGATTTCGTTGGTATGATGAACCGGGATATGCTCAATTCCGCCCATATGAATATCAACAGTATCACCCAAATACTTTTTACTCATAGCCGAGCACTCCAGGTGCCAGCCCGGGAAACCCTCTCCGTTTTCCACTAATTTTGACTGGAAGGGGGACTTCCAGGTTTGGAGAGCATTTTGGTGGGCTCCGGTTTTGAAAAACCAGAGGGCAAAATCAGCCGGATTCTTCTTCTCCGGATCAGCAATCTCGCCTTTTCCGGCTCCGCTTAAAAGCTTTTCCAAATCCTGACCGGACAACTCGGTATAATCATCCTTTTTACTAATATCAAAATAAACCGCTAAGTTCGTAGTATAAGCATAACCCTTGTCCAGAAGAGTCTTGACCATAGCAATCATTTCCTCTACGTGCTCTGTGGCCCGGGGCTTATGGTCCGGTTCACATAAATTCAACTCAGCCACATCCAGCTCAAAAATATCAATATATTTATTAGCTATTTCTCTAGGAGTTTTGCCTTCCCGCTTGGCTCCTTTCTCAATCTTGTCCTCTCCCTCGTCTTCATCTGAAGTTAAGTGCCCCACATCGGTATAATTCCGGACATGGGTAACCTTATAGTCAAAATATCTTAAAGTCCTCACTATAAAATCAGCGCAAGTCATTCCGCGCAAGTTGCCGATGTGTTGGGTCCAGTAAACGGTGGGCCCGCAATGATAAAAAGAAACCTTGCCTTCCCGCAAAGGCTTAAACTCTTGTTTTTCCCTACCTAGGGTATTAAAAATATAAATTTTACTCATAAAATTATCTTAACCTAGAATTATTTTTTAGGCAAGAAAAAGGACGCACTTGAGTGCATCCTGATAAGTGTTGTTAAAAAATTTGCTTGGACAAAAACTTGGGAACCTCGTTCTTGTCCATTTCGTAATCAGCACCTGATTTAAGTAAATCTTGGCGATAGGCAGGATCTCCGGAAACGGCAATAATCTTGCCTTCAAAATTGGGCCTGATGGTCTCCTTGAGAAGCGAAGTTGTGTTAGGCAAACCGCTTCTCAGGCAGGCCGCTGTGACTACGAAGTCCAGGCTTTCCTTGTTGGCAAAAAAAAGCTTTTCTGCCTCTTCAAGAGTGGTTGCTATTATAACTTGGAAACCACCCTTAGTTCTAAGAAAAGCCTGATAAAAATCAATGATTGATACATCATCCTCGATCAACAATACTTTTTTCAATTTTTCCTCCTTTTTTTAATTTTTTAAGTTATTTTTGGTTTTTATTTAACTTGTACAAACTAAAATTATGTCCTATTTCCTCTATTTTGTCAATACTTAAACCGACCTCAGCCAAACGCCGAGTATTTAAATATTCCAGGTCTTTTTGATTAAAAGAAAAATTATAGTAATACAAAGGCAAATACTCCGTTACTTGGGCGTATTTCCGATTTATTTCCGGATTACTAAAATCACCCACTATCACCTTTCTTCTGGGGAAAAATATTTTATCATAATGGGTGGTAATTATTACAGAATCCTCCTCAGTCTGATCCATTATTTCCAAATAAGCTGTCTCCCCTATTTTTTGATTAGCCAAATTATAATAAAGACCTTCCTCTGACCCAAAGAAGAGAAAATTAAGGGAAACAATTATTATAGTCCAAATAATTATAATTCTTAGTCCATTGACCGGAAACTTAGATCTTAACTCAAGCTGCTTTTTAACCCCGGAATTTTCCAATTTAGCTTTAAGCCAATCAAGGTTTCCCCTCCACTTTGGCTTCCATCTAGAAAAGGGAAAGATTCCCCGGGTTAACTTTATCAAGAATAAACTGGCAAAAGGTATGACGCCCAAATAAATCGGCAACCAATAACGAGTATAAGAATTACCGATGGTGTGGCGGGTTACATCCGGATTATCAAAAAATTCCCAGCTCCCATAATAAAGCACTAAAATTACTGAAGCGATAATTAAAGCGCCCAAATAAGCAAAATCTTTTTTTCTCCAGCTATAAATCCTCTGGAGGCGCAGGAAAAGCCCGGCCACTGCCGGCCAAAAAATCCAAGGAAACATCTGAATAAAATAATGATTAAACATTGAGGCGGATTTTTCCGGGTCCAAGCCGAAATAAAAAACATTATTTTTAACCTGGGAAAGAAGTTGCTTGATCTCGGTTAAATTGGTGGGGATTATTACGCCGGCCAATTTCTGGCCCGAGTCCGCGATTTGGGCGACAGAAGTGTTCATTTCCGGATAACCGCTGTAGATAGGGTGGCCGAATAAAATCTGATTCCAATAGCCGGCCGGAAGCCAACCTAAAAAAGCAAAACCTAAAAACATTAAAAGTTTTGACACCCCGATTTTTTTAAAATTAAAAAGCCATAAAATACCCAGGGCGGGCAAAAGCCAAATTGCCTCAGAGGTCCGAACCATCAAGGCAAGACCCAAGAGATATCCTCCCAGAGCGGCGAATATTCCGGTTGGCCAGTTTATTTCTTTCAAATTTAAACTAAAAAATTTCTTTTTAACTTTGTTGCTCTTCTCAACCAACAAATAGGAAAAATAAAGGCAACCCAGGAGAAGGACCAGAAACAAAACATTATGAAACATACTCCGGGCAGTATAGTAAACATACACCGGGAATCCGGCCAAGAAAAAGGCGGAAATAAAGGCGTTTCTCCTACCAAAAATCTTTTTAACCAAAAGATAATAAAAAACTATCCCCAGGGAGGCAAAAAATGGTGTGAGGTAAGGTATAATTTTATAACCTAAAAGACTAACGATTTTACCGTAAATGATTATAATTCCCAGAAAACTAACCGGCTTTAACTCACCCCAGTCACTTCGTATACTCCTGGGATGCATTATGTCTTCCAGATAAAGATTGTATTTTTCAAAAATACTAATTTCTCCGGTTTGACCGTAAAGTTTAGTAAAAACATAATTAGCGTTCTCATCCGGTGATCCCCAAAAAACAAGCCCCTCCGGCCTGACCTGATAATTGTAGTAAGCGGTTCCGGCGAAAAAAAGCAGGGCCAAGAGAAAAACCGCCATAATATGGCCATGGCTCCTAATCCCCCTTTTGATAAATCTACTAAATTTCCCCGGCATCAATATCTTAAAATTTAAAGCTTACGCTAATTTTGCCTCGGCACAATTGGCGGAAGCTAAACTTTAAAACAAACAATACGATTGTTTGTTTTAAAGTTTTTATATAATATAAATTCAAAACCTTTAACCTGACACTTTTTAAAATTGTCAGCGATAGAGTTCAAAACACCTTAACAAAAAACCCCTGCAAAAGCAAGGGT
>CAYRJF010000019.1:6571-9722 GCA_964424365.1 uncultured Gammaproteobacteria bacterium
GTGCGGACGGAGAGACTTGAACTCTCACGGGCAAAAGCCCACATGATCCTGAATCATGCGCGTCTACCAATTCCGCCACGCCCGCAATAGAAAACTCAAAATTCAAATGTCAAAACTCAAAATTACAAATCAAAACTAAAATATTTTATTACCCCTCTGTTTCTTCCCCTTAACAAGGGGGGGGGAATTAAGTGGGGGTCAGTTACCCGGACCTCGATTTCCCCACGTCCACCTACATTCTTAATTCATAATTCATAATTCTAATTATATCCCATAAGTCAAAAGACTAACTATAGCAAAAGCAATTGCCACGTAAAGAGTCCCCGAGGCCAAAGGCAGAATTTCTCCCCAGCCGAAAACTATGGACACCAAAAGCAATGTAACCCCCAAAACCTGCAAAAGCATCTTAATCTTTCCCCAAATATTGGCCTGTATCTTTGCCCCCTGATATTTTCTAAACCAAGCCGTGATTATAATCGCCACTTCAATGGTAATAATTAAAATCGCGGTCCAATAACCAATATACTTTAAAACAATTATAAAAACAACCGCGCTGATTAAAATTTTATCAGCCAAAGGATCATAAACTTTTCCCCATTCAGTAATTTCATTCCGGGTCCGGGCCATAGACCCGTCAATTGTGTCTGTAAAAGCGACCAGCAAAAAAGCAATCAAGCCATAAGAGTAATGGCCATAATACATTAAAAATGCTACTATGGGGGTAGTCAAAAAGCGGAAAACCGTAATATGGTTCGGCTTTATCCATTTAGGAAAAAGCCATAAAACAATCCACTTTACTAAATAGTCGTGAGGAAAAATTTTCTCACTTTTTTGGAAGTTATGATCAAGCATATTGGGGAAAAAAGATTACATCAAACCAATTGGGAATTAAATTTATTAATTCTGCTGACTCTCACCTCCTCTGTCGGAGCAATAATTTATTATTTATATTCCCTTAACAGCCTCGGGGTCTCCCTAAGCTTAATTTTAATAATCGCTATTTTTAGTATAATAATTAAATTGACAAAAAGCAAGGAGAATAAAAGTTTCCCGAAAAAAACCAAAGGAAAAATTAAAACCCCCGAAATCGTTTTCAGTCTCTTGTATTTAATTTCTTTGATTTTCTCAGTCTGGCTCTTGATCTCCTCGGGAACAAAAACAAGCATTGTCACGCCTTGGTCTCAGGTTCCCGTCACTTTTTTCCTCGTCTTTCTCTTGAGTTTGGTTTTCCTTTTTATTTTAGTTTATCAAAAAAGCAAATACAGTTTAATTTTTATTCGTCTGCAATATTTCCTGACTTTTTCCCTGATCTTTTTTATTTATAAAATCGGCTACGGATTTGATCCTTTTATACACGAAGCCACAAGCAAATTAATAGAAAAAAAGGGCCTCGTGGAGCCCAAAACTTTTTACTATATTGGCCAATACTCACTGATTTTAATTTTGCATAAAATCACTTTCCTACCCATTGTTTTCCTAAATAAAATCTTAGTCCCCTTTCTAGCCGCCCTGTTTTTGCCCGGAGCTATTTATTCTTGGCTAAAAGAATATTTTCAAAACAAAACCGCCAACCTACTCGCTTTAATGCTTCTTTTAATCATTCCTTTTTCTTGGGCGACTTTTACTATCCCGCAAAATTTGGCTTATCTTTTTTTAATCTTAACTGTTTTTTGGGGTCTTAAAGCTAAAAGCGGCCGGGAAATAGTAACTACCACTCTGCTCGCTTTCAGCACAATGCTCATACATCCCATAGCCGGCGTTCCGGCCCTTCTCTTTTTAGCCGGCCTCGCTGTCACCCGGTGCGGGAAAAGCAATTTGCTCGGATTCTATGGGAAGTTTTTACACCACAAATTTATTCTCCGCGCTATTTATATTTTCCTGTTTTTAGCTACCGCGATTTCCCTGCCGCTTGCTTTCAGTTTCCTAAACGACTTCCGATTTAATTTTAATATTCCCCAAAATCTGCCTTCTCTTTTTCAAATCCCCGGAAAAGAAAATTTTTATCTAAATTTTATCTATTTAATCGGCTTTAACTATAAAATTATCTTAAGTTTATTGGCTTTGCTGGGCATTTTTATCTATCTAAAAAATAAACAAAAGTTAAACAAGTTGGGGATTAATTTGGGCCTTGGCATTGCTTTTCTAATGTCTTTTATAATTACTAAACTGTTTATCCCCTTTGACTTTTTAATCCAGTACGAAAAAGCTAATTATACAAACAGAATTCTAATAATTTCCCTAATTTTTTTAGCTCCGTTTATAATTATTGCCCTTAGAGAGCTTGGGAAAAGGATAAAGGCGCAGAAAATTTCCCTTGCCCTGCCTTGGGTCGTATTCTTATTAATTTTAATTTTAAGCAATCTTTACCTAAGCTATCCGCGCAAAGACAATTACCATAACT
Source organism: uncultured Gammaproteobacteria bacterium (assembly GCA_964424365.1). Taxonomy (GTDB): domain Bacteria; phylum Patescibacteriota; class Patescibacteriia; order Patescibacteriales; family JAGXOH01; genus JAIOTG01. The sequence goes on from CAYRJF010000019.1 coordinate 8,973, forward strand.
CCCACGGATTGTCAGTGAGTTCTAGTGATTTAAAAGCGGTCAATTGGATTGAACAAGACGCTCGGGAAGAATATTTAGTTTTAGCTAACCAACAAGTCAGCGTAGCCGCTTTACGAGAGCTGGGCTTTGACCACTATTTGAAAAATGACCTTTACTTCTACCCTATCCCCACCGGGGGCAAACTTTACCAATTTTATCTGGATATGGTTTATGAGGAACCTCTTAAAGAAAATATGAACAAAGCAATGGATTTAGCCAGGGTGCGGGAGTCCTATTTTGTCTTAAACAAATATTGGTGGGCTTTTGAAAAAATTAAAAACGAAGCAAAACTAGAAGCTGATGACTGGGAGATTATTGATGAGGGAAAAATTTATATTTTTAAATACTATAAATAATTTCGGGATATGAAAAGCCGGATTTTGTTTTTTAACCCGGCTTTAGTTTTGGAGGGGATATACTGTAATGATTTCGGTTTCCTGCTTGTCCAGAATAATTTTTAGTTTGGGATCCTCTGCCGGCACATAAACCAAGATTCTACCACTCCTTTTTTCTCTTATTGATTTAGCTTTACCCTGTTGCAACCATTTCCGTATGTTCTTAATCGTAATGGTTAAGTCTACAAAGCTCATCCTTTCACTGAGCCTCTGCCTGGAGTGGAAACATTTGTCATCCGATCTAACAAACTTTGCCGAACCACTCTTCTTGAATTTTTTGTCAGCTTTCTGTCTGGCGTTTTTTATCCCCAATTTT
>CAYRJF010000019.1:9822-11009 GCA_964424365.1 uncultured Gammaproteobacteria bacterium
TGGTTTCAGGATAGCAAAAGCCAAAATTCCTCCGGCAATAGCAGTGGCAAACTGAGGCCAACTCATCATTTGCGCAACCTTAACGGCGAGGGACTGCTTGAGAAGCAAATCACTAATGTAGCTGACGCTTAAAAATAAGAATAAAAATTTAAGGCCTGAGCCTAAAACCACTCCGGTCCAATACCCTTTTAAATTCTCTCCGAAACTGCGGTAAAACCAATCCAGGACTAAAACCAAAATTACATTCCCGATCATTATAAAGGGAACCACCGGGGCCAAGACCGCCGGAAGCAATCCTCCGGACAAAGCCATTAAGCTAGGGATTAAACAAATCACTAAAGCACTCCTGATTCCCAACAGAAAAAGGGCTAAAATAAAAATAGCGTTAATAATTGGTCCGGTTACTGCCTGGACATGATAATAAAAAGGCAGGACAGTGGCCACGGTAGCCAAGACCAAAAATTGAGCTATGGCTTTAGCGTCTGTTGTTTCTAAAGCTCTTTCTTTTAAATAATTCATAAAAAAAATTACAAATTCACAAATCTTATCACAAATGACACAAATTGGATAAGATATTAATATTTGTAAAAATAAATTGTTAATTAAGTACTTTTAAATATTTACAATAAATACTGATAAACTCTTCGGTTTACGGTTTACGAATTACGGATTATTTTGTCATTATATTATTCTCCGCAACTATTCCGTATAATTTATCCAACTTCTTAGTCAAATCATTAATCTGCTTAGCGGTTCCTTCCACAGCCACTGTAATCAAGCCGGTGCAATTCTTAACACAAGAACGCTGGACATTTACGCCCATCCTAGACATTATAATATGCCCGTGTTTAGTTAAAATCTCCTGCACGTCCCGGGAATGCGTCTGCCTGTCCTTAACCAAAATCGTGATTGTCCCCAAGTGTTTTTTTGTACTCATAAACAAACTATAAATTTTTTAATCTGCAACCTAAGTACTTTATCCTAATTATAACAAATTGGCTGAATTTACTAAAGTCAAATCTGTGTTTTTTGTGCCAATTTTTTCTAAAAAAGTAACGAAATTACTTCCCTCGTTTAAATTTCTTAGAGTAATAATAAGTATGCAAAACCTTGTGTTTTAAAGTTCCCCTCCGGGAAAGCCAATCCAAAACCTCGGAAACGCCTTGGTTTTGATGAGCCATCCGAGA
>CAYRJF010000020.1:0-10971 GCA_964424365.1 uncultured Gammaproteobacteria bacterium
ACAATCCACTAAGTCCACGGATCTAGACTCCTGAAACTCCAAATCATAACCATCATAAGTATAAGTAGGAGCTTGGGTTTCTATCCACTGACGAGCAATTTCCCGGGATTCTTCTTGGGTGTAAGTTTGATTTTCCGAATTGTTGTCCGGAGCCTCATTGCCATTACTTAAATAATAGAAAACTCCGACTCCGAGTAAAAAAATTAGCGCGATCCCTAGAAGGGAAAGTAAAGTTTTTTGTCCCATAATTTTGTTTTTAAATTTTATCTCTAACTAAATAAACGAAATCAAGCCCAAAAAGTAACAAATCATTTCATTTCAAAAGCCAATTTATACCTTTTTGAGTAAATTTATCCACCTGCTTCTTTCTTTTCGCAGTCAACTTTCTAGCTCCGTAAACCTGCTTGGTCCGGGAAGAAGCGCCAATAAATCCAAAAATAAAAAATTTATTCAAGAGCTTAATCGGGTTTAAGATTAAAAAGTAAAAAAACCCGGGAGCACCTGAGCTTACCAGAGCCAAAATCTTTTTCTCCTGAAAATATTTTTCCGGAATGCTTTTTACAAACTTGTCGCTACGGAATTTAAAAGCAAATCCGGGAGTTAGGGTTCGGTCCAGAAAACCCTTAAGTATTGCCGGCATACCTCCCCACCAAATCGGATAAATAAAAATGATCCTTTTGTAAGAGTTAAGTTCTTTTTGAAGTTGCCGGGTTTTTTCAGAAATTTGCCAATCTTTTCCACCGGTATAAACTTCCTCGCTTTTTATTAAAGGGTCATAGCCCATTTTATACAAATCCCAAACCTGATAATCCACTCCCCTTCCCTCTAAACAATTCTTTGTTTTTTCCAAAAAACGAGCACAAAAATGCGAAGGTCCGGGATGAGCATAAATAATTAATGTTTTCATTTATTTGAATTTATTCTAAACGCAATTCTATTTCTTTGCTTCCGGCATTTTCCTCAAGCCCTGAGGGGTTGGCCTTTTCAAAGATCAAGGTAGCTGCCTCGCTTTCTCCGGCTGGAAATTCTATTTCTTGGGAAAAGCTGACAAAGTCCTCAGTCATCCAATTTTCGTTTGTCTGGATACTACCTTCTTGAAGAATATTGCCTTCTGAATCTTCTAGGACATAAGGGAAACTGGCTTCAAAAAACCAGCTACCCCTGGCTTCTCCCTCCACCTCTAAAGGGCTAGTTACTACTTGATTGGGCTGAGGAGAATCTACCCTAATCATCTCTTCCTCGGTTCCGGCCTCCACAGGGACAGTGAATTTAAAACTTTTAAGCATCGCTTCTAAAATTTGCCTGTCTTTACTGTCCACTTCTCCGCTTCTCCGGATTTGGTCATCAGTTAAAAGCGGATCGCACTCTTCTGAGCTGATCTCTTCCCCCTCTCTAAAACACCTCGTCTCTAAATCGTTCACTTTTAAGCTAGCCCAGATAAAATTGTCTTGATTCCAATTCTTGGGGTACTCAGCAAAAGAAATATGGTAAGCCCAGGTTTCGCCACTTTCCAAAACCAATTTCTGGTTTCTTTTGGTTTCAAAATTCAACTCTAGGCCAGAGGTGGCTCGACTTCCTAAAACTCCCTCCCTAGGCAAACCTTGGGGATAAATTGACAGATGAGTTATACCGGTTAATTGATCACCATCCAAATCATCCCCTGTTTTCTTTATTCGGACTACTTTTCCATAAGGAGTGTCCGGAGTTTTCAAGCTCCAATCCGCAGGATGTTTTAATTCAAATCCTAAATCTTTGTTAGCATAAATTTCCCAATCTTCAGTTTTAGCTCCCCCCTCATCTTTTTCCGGGCCTAGGCCGCAAGTGTAGGCACAAACCGCCGGACAAGCTTGGGCTGAGGCAGGATCGCAAATATTTCCGCAAGTATTAAAATCTCCGCCCCTTTCCTCGCAATCAGCTTTTAATTTTTCCTCCGGATAATCCAGGTTAGTGGTGTAGACTATCTTTTCTTCAAATTGACTATCAATCGGAAACCTTTCTGCTTCGCTTTTGTAATCGTAATAAAGCCAAGTGACCAAACCGACGATTATTAAAACTAAAATCGCCAAAATAAAAGAGAAAGTTTTTTTAAAGTTAGTCATAAAAATAGATTTTTAATTCTAATTTATTCTCATCCTAACAATCCTAAAAATCCTTGTCAAAAACCTATTTTTCCGGTTCAATCAAACCGGTGCATCTCCAATTGATTTCCGCTTCCCGGGTAACCACATTAACCACACAAGCGGGATTACAACCTTCCTTGTTTATATCCAAATCCAGCCACCAGGTGCCGGAATTTTGATTACAAAAATATTCTCCGGTCAGTCTATCCCCGCATTCGCTTTCCCGGGCAATTTTTTGGGCATCGGTTAAGGTTAAAATTTCACCCTCTTCCGCCTTACTGCAGGACTCTTCTACAAAAGTTTTTCCCGCTTTGCTTCGGCATTGTCTGGGATAACTCTCCATAACCGGATTTCCCGCTTGAATACACTCCTGAAAATTACTTACCTCTGTATCCCCGGGCTCTACTGTGGGGGCGTTGCTTTTCTCAATCCAAAACCCAATTCCGAAAATCGCCAATAAAACTATTATTAAAATGACTATTAATCTTTTTGTCATAAGATTTAAATTAAGCATAACTCTTAACTATATTTTAAACACTAAGCCGGAAAAAATCAATAAATTTGCTTTTTGGAAAAAAATGCTATAATAAATTCAGCTTATGAAAAAGACATTTCTAAAATTCACTCTTCTTTGCCCTATCTTTGCCCTAACCTTCCTCCTCCCTGAAGTGGTAAGTGCCTCGGATAACCCCGGAGGGAAAATCTATCTTCAAACCGAAGAGAACGGAGAAGCCTGGTATGTTTATCCTTGGGACGGCAAGCGCTATTATCTGGGTAGGCCCTACGAGGCCTTTGAAATAATGCGCAAACTTTCCCTGGGGGCGAGACACGAATTTATTAATTCAACAAATCTTTTTCCCCAGCGTCTCTCCGGGGTAATTCTTTTGGATGTGGAAAAAAATGGGGAGGCTTATTATATAAACCCCGGAGATTTGAAAAAAAATTATCTAGGAAGGCCTTATGATGCTTTCCGGATAATGCGCGAACTGGGTATAGGTATTACTAACCAAGACTTATCTTACCTCCCGGTAGGAAATTTGAATAATATTACTCGGAGCGCTCAAAGAGGCAGGTATATCACGGATGTGCCCTTTACTCCTCAGGCCCCCTTCCGCAATTGGGGCGATCAGAGGCAACAGGATGGTTGCGAAGAAGCTTCTGCTTTAATGGCGGTCCACTGGGCTCGGGGTGAAGGTCTAAATTATGAAGAGGCCTTGGAAGAAATCCTAAATGCCTCTGACTACCTGCAAGAAAAACATGGAGAATATAGAGACATCTCGGCGCAAAATACCGTAAACTGGATTTTTAAAGATTATTTTGACTACCACAAGGTAGCTCTAAAAAAAGATTTTGGCCTTAGGCAGATAATTTATGAAATAAAAAAAGGCAATCTGGTGATTGCCCCTATGAACGGCCAAACCCTGGGAAATATCTACTACACCCCTCCGGGTCCGAGCCGGCATATGATTTTAATCCGCGGTTATGACGAAAATAAAAATACTTTCATAACCAATGACCCCGGAGTAGGCAACGGGGAATTTTTTGAATATGACGAAAATATTTTCTACGACTCAATCCGTGATTATCCCACCGGCTACCACGTGCCTATTAAAGAAATAGAAAAAAATGTAATTGTGGTCTGGAAATAAATACAGCCTGCTGACTCGCGTCAGCGAGAAAGGTAATATTTAATTATTAAGAAAAATTATTTCCCTAAAATTAAAGAAGTGGAAGGAAATAATTTTTCAGTGACCGCTATTTTTTTTAAAAAATCAGCGGTCACTGAATAGATTTAATCTTCCGCCTAAATCCGCGCTTGTTCAGCGACTTTCTGCGAAGGAATTAATTGAAAATTAATTCCTTAAAATTTTCTCATCACCCCCTTAACCACCCCCTGGATAAGGGGATCTTTGACATAAATCGGCTTCATGTGAGAATTGGCCGGTTGTAACCTGATCCGGCCCTTCTCCCGATAAAACTTCTTTAAGGTGGCGTTAGAATTATCCAACAAAGCCACCACCACGTCTCCGTCCTGGGGATAATTATTTCTCTCAATAATCACATAATCTCCATCCAAAATTCCTTCTTCAATCATAGACTCTCCCTTTACTTTTAAAATATAATTTCGGGCCGGATTGTTAGCGCCCAACCACTTGGGAACGGTAATAATTTCTCTTTCCTCTATGGCTTCAATCGGCTCTCCGGCGGTAATCAAGCCGGCTAAATACAGGTGGACTTCTTCTTGAAATTCAGGCTGGTCCGGAATAATCTCAATAGACCGGGGCCTGTTAAAAGATGTTTCCAAGTAACCCTTGTTTTTCAGAGCGGTTATATGGGCGGCCACTGTGGAAGAGCTGGAGAGCTTAAAATGATCTGCTATTTCCCTATAGCTGGGGTAATAGCCGTTTTGGGAAAAAAATTCATTAAGAAAATCCAAAACCTGTTTTTGTTTTTTAGTTAAATTCATTTTTACGAATTACGAATTCAGTACGAATCTACGAATCCCCAGATTCTCACGACTCCCTTTTACTAAATAAAGATTGAAAAAATAAATATTCCGTAAAATAAACACTTAAAAATTTAGAGGAGATAAGTGAAAACCTGATTCGTAAATTTGTAACTGATTCGTTATTAGTAATTAATCTGTTCTATTTTTATTCTATACGAACAAAAATAGAATGTCAAGTCATACCCACTAAAAATTTTAATTTTTAAAACTGTTTTAGTTGTATAACTATAATCCCTAAATTTATAAGCTTCACCATTATTAGACGGGAAGATATTTTTTCGCCAAAAAAACAAGGGCTTATTGCTAAAGCCCTTGTTTTTAAATAAACTCTAGTAACTATTATCCTTTCAAATCCTCATAAGATTGATTCGATACACCGAGCCCCATTTTACGCATTACCATAAAGGCGTTGGCCGGTCTTCCCAAAAAATACCTCTTGCCGTTATGAACATTAACATACCAAGCCTCCCCCTCTCCTTCTACTTGAATAAAAATTTTACCTTTTTGACTATTGGCAAATTCACTGTCAATTTCCATTGTTGCCGACTTTCTTAAAGGCGAATAATTATTTCTAACTTCCTCTTTGTCATTAAACCCGTCGGAGTCGGAATCAGTGCTGTTTTTATCCGTGCCCAAAGAATCCTCCAACATGTCTGATAAACCGTCCCCGTCCGAATCTTCACCCAAGGGCTTGTCTAATAACCCAACCGGAATTTGAGATAAGTTTTCATTTGATATACCAATTCCTTGCGATCGCATTACCTCAAAAGCGTTTTTGGGTCTACCCAAGAAACTCATCTTTTTACTTTCAGGGTTTATATAATAAGCTTTTCCTTTATCCTCCACCTTTAAAATAATATTTCCTTTCATTTTTTGATACATCTCTTGGTTACCCACATTTATTTCTTTTAACTCACTCTCTTCCCCATCTTCCCTTTCAGCTTCATTGCCCGACTCCTCTGAATTATCTACCCCTACCGAGTCCTCTTCTTTTTCCTTCTCTTTCTCCTCTTCCTTTACCTCTTCCTCGCTCTCACTTTCTTCATTTGTATATTTCAGGACTTTTTCACTTATTTCCTCGGAATTATGGCCTTTAATCTGTAAACTGCTCAAAACACTCTCTTTAAAAGAACTTTTTATTTCTTCATATTCACTTATATCCGAACCGGAATATCTCAATTCGAAAGTGTATATCTTATTCAGACCATGAATTTCATAGGAAAGAGCGGTCAAAATATTTTCCTCATCATCCGATATCCTCAATTCAAACATTATTGCGTCTTTAATTTGATCGTTTAATGCTGAATAAGACTGGGCATCCAAAATTTTCATATCATATCCACCCGCTCCGGAAAGGTACTCAAAGGAACTTTGAAGCTGATCAACGTCCATATTGTATATATCATTGTTTGTTAAGCCTTCCATTTCACTTCCTTTTTTTTCAATTATAATTTTCGCTACAGCTTCAGGCGACTTTTCCAATTCTATTCTGCCGGGAGCTGTTAAGTTGTTGTAATTTTTTACCAACCAATCGGAATTTTGCAAATTTAATTCAATACCGTGAAAATCATTATTAAAAATTTTGTGTTCACTTTTGTCAATATCTGAGGTAAAATCTTTAAGCTTGATAGAGTCAATTATTTCTTCCACAGATTCTTTGTCTTGTTCATTTTTTCCATAATCATAAGAAATATAAAAATAATAATTTTTATGGGAGAACAAATAAAAACTCTTGACTTCTCCAAAAATGGAAATTCTAACTTTTTTAAAGTCAGTTCCTCCGATATTAATATCCTCACTTTTAATTATTTTAGCGCCCATAAAAAACATATTACTGTCTGAATTGCGCAATACATTAACCAGATCCTCGGTTTCTATATCATAGAGATATTTATCCCAAGTAACTAAAAGACTTCCTCCTTCTTGATCCTCTTTGTTTGTAATTAGTAGTCTGTCTTCCCCGCTATAATCAAAAACCCACCCAGCTTTTCTTGTTACTTCAAAAGCGGGTTTGTTTAAAGTAAATTTATTGCCGATTTTTACGTCTTTTTGTTTTTCGGTTAACGCAACAATTCTTTTTTCCAGATTGCTATCAATAGCTTGATTGCCTTTATTGCTTTCAATCCAGTCTTCAACCGAGCTGATCTCTAAAAGATACCCGGTACTGACAAGTTCGCTGGAATGACTCTGCGTGGGGATGCCTATTAATTCTCCATTTTCATTAACTGCCGCGCCCCCGGAATTACCAAAAGAAATATCCGCATCTGTTTTAAGCCAGTCCATTTCATATTTTGTTTCTTTTCCTGAGATTGTACCGCTGGTAATGGTAATGGTATCACCGCCAATTCCGGGGTAGCCTAATACTTTAATTTTATCATCAGTATTTACCGAGTCATAAGAAATGTCCAAATAAGAAAAGTCTTGACTTTCTACTCCGGAAACGCTTTTTATCTTCAGAAGTGCCAAATCTTTATCTTTATCCGAGGCTACCAAAGAGGCGGTATAGCCACAGTTGGGTTTTTCGTCTTTATTGTTTGTAAGACAAATTTGATAGGCGACCTCCTTTTCAAGACTGGAATCAAAAGTTGATTCTTTAGAAATTACATGGTGATTGGTCAAAATCATTCCCTCCGAACTTATAATCGCCCCCGATCCGCTGGAGATGTGGTTTAAATATCCGGCATCATTGGTAGTAAACAATTTTATTTTCACTATACCGGAAAAGGCATTTTCCGAATTTACCTTTTCTGCATGTGTTTTGTTTGTAAACACCAGGAAAAAAGCCAAGGACAAGGCGAAACAAGATAAGATAATTTTTTTCTTTGACATAAAAACAATTTAATTATTATAACTAAATTGTAGCATTTAAACACTAATTCCTCAAACACTCACCATTAAATAAAGAGTAAGGTCCTGAGCCTCGCTCTTTACTTTAATTGTCTCTTTTCTTTTTTACAGCCCCAATCTTTCAATTACATAATCCACATCCTTATCTCCCCTTCCGGAAAGATTGACTATAATTATTTTATCCGAAGATAAATCCGGAGCCATTTTAATTGCTTGGGATAAGGCGTGACAACTCTCTAGGGCGGGGATAATACCCTCTGTTTTGCTCAAAGTTTGAAACGCCTCTAGAGCTTCTTTGTCCCCTCTTGTTTCATAACCAACCCTGCCCTTATCTTTGAGATCTGAGTGTACAGGACCCACTCCCGGGTAGTCCAGCCCGGAAGCAATGGAATAAACAGGCAAGGGCTCCCCTTTTTCATTTTGAAGCAAGTAAGTAAACATTCCGTGAATCTCACCCGGGCTGCCCAGGGTAAGAGTGGCGGCATGTTCACCCGGCTTAAAACTTTTTCCACTGGGCTCCACTCCGACCATCTCAACTTCTTTTTCTTCTAAAAATTCATGAAAAAGACCGATTGCGTTAGACCCTCCTCCTACGCAAGCAACCAAACAATCTGGCAATCTACCCTCTCTTTCTCTTATTTGTCTTTTGGTTTCTTTTCCTATTACCGACTGAAAATCTCTAACCATCCGGGGGAAAGGATGAGGACCAACCACAGATCCTATTCCAAAAAAAATGTTTTCCGGATCTTTCACAAACTCCTCAAAAGCACTATCTACCGCTTCTTTTAAACATCTTCCGCCCCTATCTACACTCACAACCTTAGCTCCCAAAAATTTCATCCGCACCACATTGGCATGCTGTTTTTTAACATCTATTTCTCCCATATGTATCTCGCAAGCAATGCCCACAATGGCGGCGGCGGTAGCCAGGGCCACTCCATGTTGACCGGCTCCGGTTTCCGCAATTAATTTTTTCTTCCCCATTTTCTTGGCTAGCAGAGCCTCTCCCAGAGTATGATTAATTTTATGAGCTCCGGTATGGTTTAAGTCCTCCCTTTTCAGATAAATTTTTGCTCCTCCTAATTTCTCGGATAAGCGTTCAGCAAAATACAAGGGCGAAGGGCGACCCACATAATATTTTAACAAGTCTTCATACTCCTTTTTAAAGCTCTTATCTTCTTTTATTTTCTCGTAAACCTCGGCAATTTCGTCAAAGACAGTTTTTAGCTCTGGGGGGATTATTTGACCCCCATATTCTCCAAAATAACCTTTTTGATTAGGTAATGTTTTTAAGTTATTAGACATATATTTAATTTAAATTAATAAAAAACCCAGCAAATAATTTTTTGCGCCAATAGTGTGTAGCCTTGTTGAAAAATAAATATCTCATTTTGACAAAATAAAAAACCGCTCTTAATTTCTCTTGAAATTGAACGGTCCTCTTTTAAAAAATATAAACAAAATCTACCGCTCAATCTCCTGAGCGGCCCACCAATTGTTAGCTTTATTATTTTTTCTTATTTTCATATTTACAATATAACACATTTTTATATTTCTTCAAGGAGTAGTCAATGGATTGACCTTAATTAAAAAATATTATATAAAGAAGCTAGGAAAATAAATTATTCAAAAAGCCTGTATCCGCTTTTTTAAAAAGGCGGGTTTTAATTTTATGGAAATACGAAATATAGCTATCATATCTCATGTAGATCACGGCAAAACCACTTTAACCGATGCTCTGATGAGGCAAACCGGGATGGCCGAGACCGGAGAAAGCATGGACAACAACGATCTGGAAAAGGAAAGAGGGATAACCATCCTATCAAAAAACACTTCGGTGTATTACCAAGATACAAAAATTAACATTGTGGACACTCCGGGGCACGCCGACTTCGGTTCCGAGGTTGAAAGAGTATTGCTTTCAATTGACTCGGTGCTTTTAGTGGTGGATGCGCAGGAAGGTCCTATGCCTCAAACTAAATTTGTTTTAAAAAAATCTCTTGAACTGGGATTAAAGCCGATAGTAATAATAAACAAAATAGATAAAGAGGCGGCCAGACCGGATGAGGTGGAGGAAATGGTTTATGAACTTTTCCTGGATCTGGGCGCAAACGACGAACAATTGAACTTTACCACCCTATACGCCATTGCTCGAGACGGTATAGCGAAAAAGACCCTGGGGGATGATTCGGAAGACTTAACACCGCTTCTGGATACTGTTCTCGAAAAAGTGGGTCCCGCCTCGGGAAAAGAAGCAAAAAACAAACCCTTGAAGATGCAACCCTTTAATTTGGCTTATGATAACTTTTTAGGCCGTCTTGCCGTGGGAAGAATTTATGAAGGAGAAATAAAAAACCACACTCCTGTTATTATCAAAGACAAAGAAGGAGGATACAGAGAAGGGAAAATTACAAAGCTATTCACTTTTGAGGGATTAAAGAAAAAAGAGGTGGATTCAGCTCAAACAGGCGACATTGTAATGATTGCCGGTCTCCCTGATATTTTTATCGGCGAAACTGTTTGCGCAAATAAAGATCAAGAGGCCTTGCCGGCTATTAATGTGGACGAACCTACAATCTCTTTAAACTTATTTATAAATAGCTCCCCTTTTGCCGGCAAGGAGGGTAAATTTGTTACCAACAGACAAATAAAAGAAAGACTGGAAAAAGAGTTGGAAGTTAATGTTGGTTTAAAAATTGATTTCTCCGCAATTGATCACTATAAAGTTTATGGTAGAGGAGAGATGCATATGGCAATACTTCTGGAAAATATGCGTCGCGAAGGGTATGAAGTGCAAATTTCTCAACCGCAGGTTATTATCAAAGAAGTGGAGGGGCAAAAAATGGAACCCTTTGAAGAAGTTATCATAAATGTTCCGGAAGAAATGTCCGGAACGGTTATTAAAAAACTGTCAGGCAGACGAGGAGAGATGACAGAGCTAACGCCCGACCATGGAAACACTAGAATTGTTTTTGAAATACCCACTCGAGGCCTGCTCGGTTATAGGAATGAATTTGTGGTTGATACCAAAGGAGAGGGCATTCTTTACACAAGAGTTATAGGATTCAAGCCTTACGCGGGAGAAATAAGAAAACATGATATGGGAGCAATGATCTCAATGATAAAGGGAAAGGCCCTGGGCTTCTCGCTCTATAACTTACAGGACAGGGGTTCTTTATACATCGAACCCGCCACGGAAGTTTATGAAGGTATGATAATAGGAAATACTTCCAAAGGGGAAGATTTGACAGTAAATCCGACCAAGGGTAAGCAACTAACCAACGTTAGAGCCTCCGGCTCGGATGATGCGATAAATTTAAATCCGCCCATAAAAATGACGCTGGAGAGGGGTATGGGCATAATGAGTGAGGATGAATACTTGGAAATAACACCTGAAAGTATAAGATTAAGAAAAAAATTCCTAACCGAGAACGAAAGAATCAGGGCGGGCAGAAATAAAGGGTAATAGCCAAAAACAAAAAACGCCGGTTCACA
>CAYRJF010000021.1:0-3279 GCA_964424365.1 uncultured Gammaproteobacteria bacterium
TTAATTTTAATGAATTTTATTTTATTTCAATTTAAGTTTAAAGCTTATGTTTAATTATCCTATTTGGTCTAAAACTTTTCTAGGCAATAGTTTGGAAAGCTGGCTTTGGGCCTTAGCGGTATTTTTGGCGGTTTTAATCGTCTTAAAAATTTTTAAAACCATTATAATTTCACGTTTGAAAAAATTAAGTGAAAAGACTAAAACCCAACTGGACGATTTGTTTATTGGCGCTATCCAAAAGATTGCCTCGCCTTTTTATTTGATTATTGCCCTCTATGCCGGCTCTCTTGTTTTAACTCTGACTCCCTTGGTAGACAAAATTATTTACTATGTCTTTTTAATCGGGATTGTTTATTATGTGATTAGATTTTTGGAGAATTTGATTAATTATGGAGTAAAGGTTTTAGTGGAAAGCAAGGAAGGTCAGGAAGGTATGGGAATTATTAAGCTGGGAGGAGCGATTTTAAAGATTGCTCTTTGGGCCGGAGCCATAGTTTTGCTTCTTTCCAATATGGGCTATAATGTTACTTCTCTGGTGGCCGGTCTGGGAATCGGAGGTATAGCGGTTGCTTTGGCTATCCAGAGTATTTTGGGAGATTTATTTAGCTCTTTGACTATATTTTTGGATAAACCTTTCAAGATTGGAGATTTTATTGCCGTGGGAGATAATTTCGGAACCGTTCAGAAGGTGGGAATCAAGACTTCTCGGATAGAGCTTTTGCAGGGGGAGGAGCTTGTGATCGCCAATAGTGATTTAACCAATTCCCGAATTCGAAATTTCGGTCCCATGAAAACCAGAAGAGTTATGTTTACTTTGGGAGTGGTTTATGGAACCGGGGCGGAAACTCTGGAAAAAATTCCGGAAATGCTTAAGGAGATAATTGAAAAGGAAGAAGGAACCGAGATTGAAAGAATTCATTTTAAAGAATTCGGAGATTCAGCTTTGATTTTTGAAGTCGCTTTTTATGTTAATTCCCCGGATTATTATGAATATATGGACACCAGGCAGAGGATTAATCTGGAAATAACCAAAAAATTCGATAAAGAGGGCATAGAAATGGCTTTCCCCACGCAAACTATCCATTTGAAAAAGTAGATAAGTAGAAGGAGTTAAATTATTCTGTATAATTAATTGGAAAAATTCAAAATCCAAAATCTAAATGACAAAACAAATCCAAAAAATCAAAATATATCATTTAATTATTTTTTTGGATTTTGAGCTTGATTTGACATTTGGGCTTTGATATTTGTCATTATTAATAGTTATTCCAATTTGCCTGCCCAGTTAAATTTCGCTGGAAAGCGAACCATTTATCCGGGGTAAATTCGTAATCATGACTTTAAAAGGATACCTAACTTTAATGACTCTAAGTACCTTGCTTTGTTGGGGTGTTTGGGTTTATGTTCTACTCACTATTGATCCGAGCGCCACTAATTGGATCGGCTTTGGGCTCTTTTATGCCACTTTATTCCTGGCTTTAAGCGGTAGTTTTGCCATTTTGGGATTTTTATTCCGGTTTGTGGCTTTAAAAAGAGAATTGGTGTTCCATTCTGTAAAAACCGCCTTCCGACAGTCATTTTTGTTTTCTTTTTTAATTTTAGCAGTGCTTTTTTTAGAAGCTAAAGAGCTTTTGACTTGGTTAAATCTTTTTTTCCTGGCCGGCGCTTTGGTTTTGTTAGAATTTTTTTGGCTGAGCTATAATCAAGGAAAGGTGAAAAAATATTTAGAATAATTAGATTTATTTTATGCAGGAGAAATTAAAACAAATTAAAAAATCCTTCGGGGAGGAAATTGAAAATGTTAAAGATAGAAAATCTTTGGAAAATTTGGAAACCAAATATTTGGGGCGCAAAGGCGAGCTTACTCAAGTTTTGAAAGGGGTAAAAGACTTGGCGGAAGATCAAAAAAAAGAGGTAGGGTCTTTAGCTAACAAAATTAAAGAAGAATTAAGCTCTCAAGTAGAAGATCTAAAAAAGAGTTTGGGCGGAGAGGGGGAAAAAGGTTTTGTGGATGTAACCTTGCCCGGAAAACAAGTCGAAAGAGGTCATTTAAATCCGCTAACCATTGTTCAAAATGAGTTAGAAGATCTTTTTGTTTCCATGGGTTTTATGATTTTGGACGGACCGGAGCTGGAAAGTGATTATTATTGCTTTGAGGCCTTAAATATCCCCCGATATCACCCCGCTCGAGATATGCAGGACACTTTCTATATTGATAAGAAAAACGAGTCAGGGGAATATGACTTGGTGATGCGACCCCATACTTCTCCGGTGCAAGTTCGGGGGATGCAGAAATATGGAGCTCCTTTTCGCGGAGTGGTCCCGGGCAGAGTGTTCAGGAATGAGGAAATTGATGCTTGCCATGAACACACCTTTGATCAAATGGAGGGCTTAATGGTGGACAAGGACATTTCCGTGAGTAATTTAATCTCGGTTTTAAAAGAATTATTAAATAATATTTTCGGGAAAGAGATGGAAACCAGGGTTAGGCCCGGTTATTTCCCTTTTACTGAGCCCAGTATAGAACTTGATATTAGATGCACGATTTGCGGAGGCAAGGGTTGCCCCAGTTGTAAAAACAGCGGTTGGCTGGAACTTATACCCGGAGGCATGGTTCATCCCCGGGTTTTGGAATATGGAGGCGTGGATCCGAAAGAATATTCCGGGTTTGCTTTTGGCTTGGGGTTAACCCGCTTGGTTATGATGCGCTACGGTATAAATGACATTAGGTTGATTAATAGCGGGGATTTGAGATTTTTAAGGCAGTTTTAGGTTTACGAATTACCCCGGTTAAATGGTTCGCTTTTCAGCGAAATTTAACTGGGCAGGCGAATTGGAGTGATATCTATTTATAATTTTTATTTGTTTTTGATTTTAAACAAGGTGTTTATAAGACCTTAAGCTAAAAGCTGGTTTCTATATTTGTGAATTCGTGACTAAATTTGTGTATTTCGTAATAGATTAATTAATGTAACAATGTATTTATATGCCAAGAAGAGATGAAATTATAAAATTTTGTGAGGATTATTTAAAAGTTAATGAGTTTGAGGATTATTGTGTTAATGGTTTGCAAGTTGAAGGTAAAAAGGAGATCAAAAAAATAATTACCGGAGTTAGCTTGTCTCAGAAATTAATCCAAGAAGCCATTAAGGAAAAGGCGGATATGATTATGGTTCACCATGGAATTTTTGTTAAACAAATAGGTACTCCTCCGAAAATTGAAGGTTATATAAAGGAGAGGATTAAATTATTATTGGAAAATGATATTAATTTAGCCGG
>CAYRJF010000021.1:3379-7238 GCA_964424365.1 uncultured Gammaproteobacteria bacterium
AAAAAGAATTCGGAGTTGAACACAAATTTATAGATATCCCTTGTGACGTGTAAGGGTGTTTGCGTTTTATTATAAGATGTGGTTGTTTCTTATCTATTCTTATAGAGCAAGAAAAAGCACCAAAACTCAAATCACAAGTTCCAAATAAGCATTAAATTATAAATATTAAAAATTTTAAATTTGTTTATTTAGATTTGTAATTTCTTTGGAGCTTGATAATTGAAATTTGGTTATTATTTTATTAAAATCTTAAAAATTAAAGGTTTATAAATTATTTGCGTATTACGTTATAATAACACATAATTAAGACAAGTATTTAATAAAATTTATGTATCTATCATTAAATTGGTTAAAAGATTTGGTTAATATTCCGAGGTCTGTTACTCCGGAAGATTTAGGAATAAAGTTAACTATGCATACGGTAGAAATTGACGGGGTGGAAAAACAAAGCCGAAATTTTGATAAAGTAATTGTGGGCAAGGTTTTGGAAGTAAAAAAACACCCTAACGCAGATAAGCTTTTTTGGGCCCGGGTTGATACCGGCAAAGAAAAGTTGAGTATAGTCTGCGGTGCTCCCAATCTGGCAAAAGATCAATTAGTTCCGGTGGCTTTGCCCGGAGCAGTTTTACCTAATGGAATGGAGATTAAAGAAGCGGAAGTTAGAGGTGAGCTGTCTCAGGGTATGATTTGCGCTGAAGATGAGTTGGGTTTGGGAGAGGACCATAAGGGGATTATGGTTTTGGGAAAGAAGGCTAAGGCGGGAGAGCCCTTGGCGGAATATTTTCAAATGGATGATATATTGTTTGAGGTGGATAATAAATCCATAACCCACCGTCCGGATTTGTGGGGTCATTTTGGTATGGCCCGGGAAATAGCCACTTTTCTGAACACTAAACTAAGCTCTGAGTTTAGAAAAATTGAGAAAAAAGAAATTAAGTTAGACAAAGATCCCCGGGATTTAGATATAAAAATAGAAGCCCCGGACTTATGTTCTCGTTATATGGGCTTAAAAATAGATAATTTAGCAGTGGAAGAATCTCCTCAGTGGCTTCAGAAACGGTTAACCGCCGTGGGAATGCGTCCGATTAATAATATTGTGGACGTGACTAACTATGTAATGCTTGAGCTGGGGCAACCTTTGCACGCTTTTGATTCATCCCTGGTTGATTCTATAGTGGTTAGGAGAGCTAAACAAGGAGAAAAGATAATCACCCTGGACGGAGAAGAAAGAGAATTGGAGGAGAGTATGCTAGTAATTGCGGATAAAGAGAAACCGATCGCTATCGCCGGGGTTATGGGAGGGGCAAATAGCGAAGTCAGCACAGAAACAACTTCAATTATTTTGGAGTCAGCTAATTTTGATCCGGTTTCTGCCCGAAAAACCGCCCAGAGACTAGGGTTAAGAACCGAGGCCTCGATGCGGTTTGAAAAATCTCTAGACCCTCACTTGGCTGAGACCGCGATTATTCGTTGTGCCAATTTATTAAAAAAGATTTCTCCCCGGGCAAAATTTTCCGGCAATATTACAGATGTCCACAAGGAAAAAGCAAAAGAAAATAATTTTAGTTTAAATACCGCTCCGATTGATTTGGACCTACCTTGGCTTAAGGCCAAGCTCGGAGAAGAGCTGGAAGAAAAAAAAGTGATCGAGATTCTTGACAATTTGGGCTTTAAAGTTGACCGAGAGGAAGCAGAGCCCAAAAAATTAAAAGTAACTGTGCCCAGCTGGAGGGCGACCAAGGACATTTCTATCCCCGAAGATTTAGTGGAAGAAATAGTTCGGATTTACGGCTTTGATAATTTAGAGTCCAAGATGCCTTTGGTTACTATGCAAGCGCCTTTTCCCAATCAAGAGAGAAAAATTGAAAGGAAAATAAAAAATTTACTTTCCCAGGGAGCGGCTATGTCCGAGGTTTATAATTACGCTTTTACCAATGGAGAAAAACTGCAAAAAATGGGAATTGACTCTAACGGCTATATTGCCCTGGCCAACCCTTTAACCAACCAACATACTTTATTAAGACAAAATTTAATCACCAATTTACTGGATAATATTAAAACCAACCAAGCCAGGTTTGAAAATTTGAAATTTTTTGAAATCGGCAGTGTTTTTTTAAACTTAGACGGTGAAATTAATAAGAAAGATAAAAGCGAAGAAAAGTTGCCTTATCAGGAAACCAGACTGGGTTTAGTTGAGGCCGGGGAGAAAGAAACTCCTTTCGCCGGCTTAAAAGGAAGAGTTGAGTATCTTCTAAATAGTTTTAAGTTTGAAGTGGAATATCAAGAAAGCGAGTCTCCCCTAGATTGGTCCCACCCGAGTAGTTTTGCGCGGATTAAAGTCGGGGATAAGGACCTGGGAGCAATTTATGTCTTGTCTCCCAAAGTTTTGAATGCCCTGGGGATAAAGAAGAAGGTGGCCGGCGCGGAAATTAATTTAGCCGAGCTAGTTAAATTAATACTTGCGACTCCGGAAAAGTCTTTTCAGCAAGAAAATAAGTTTCCGTCTTTGGTTAGGGATATAGCTTTTGTAGTTGACCAAAAAGTATTGTATAATGATCTTAAGAAGGAGATTGAATCTTTTAATAATTTGGTTAAAAGCATAGAGCTTTTTGATGTTTATGAAGGCGAGAAAATCGGTAAAAATAAAAAGAATTTAGCTTTTCATATAACTTATCAAGCCGGAGATAGAACTTTAACCGCGGAGGAAGTGCAAAAAGTTCAAGACGAGTTAACTAAACACTTGGAAGAGAAGTTTGAGGCGCAAATAAGAGATTTTTAGTAAGAAATAAGTATAAAAATTGAATTAAGTAAAATAAGTGAGTGAAAAATAGGTATAAAAAGTGAAGTAAGTAAAATAAGTGTAAGAATATTACGAAATGCACGAATTTTATCAAAAAATCGTGAATAGGAAGTTAGTTTTCAGGTGTTAGCTGTCAGCTTTTAGCTTTTGATTTTTTAAACCATTGAGAAATAAAGCCTAAAATAACATTATCCTTAAGCTCACAGCTAAAAGCTTAAAGCTATCCACCTTCCACCCATTCGTAAATTTGTAGTGGATTAGTAATTCGTAATCTTATGACTGAGGTTAAAAAAATAAAAGTATTGAATTTTGCCAACATTGTGGCGGTTATCTATGCCTGCCTAGGGTTTTTGTTAGGAGCCGGTTTTTATTTTTATTTTTTGATTCAAACCTTGTTTAGATCCGATGTTTTGGTAACTTCTTGGTGGGGTTTTGCCACTAATTTATTGTATGTTTTGGCTTCCGGAGCTTTAGTCTCAGTCTTTTCTTTAATCTTGGGGTGGATTTTGGGAATTATTTTCGCCTGTACTTATAATTTAGTTGCTCCCCGGATAGGAGGAATAAAAGTGGATTTGGGGGGTAAATAAGTGCCCCGCGAATCAACAAATCAAATACAGATATTACAAATTTAGGAAAATTTATTTCTAAATTAAAAATAGAGTGAAATTTTATATTTAATAAATAATTTAACTAATTTCATTGAATTTGTGTAATTTGTGTTCAAATTCGTGAATTTGTAATAGGTATGGGTTTAATTCAATCGAGTGGCGATGTTCTAAATATTATTATCGGGATCAGTATCCTGGCTCTGACTTTTTTTGTCTGCTGGGTGCTTTATTATGTCGCCCGAAGTTTTTACAATTTATTTAAAATTACCAAAGAAGCCCGGGACGGGGTTGTTAAGGCCAAGGAGGTTTTGGAGCTTTTAAAGAAGAAATTAAGCTCTACTATGGCTTTGGTGCGGTTTGTAGAGGAGGTTTCCCACAAGGCCTTGGATATAGTTCAAAGCTATACTCAAAAAGACGCATCTGAGAAAAAGAAAAGTTCCAAAAAGAAAAC
>CAYRJF010000021.1:7338-10912 GCA_964424365.1 uncultured Gammaproteobacteria bacterium
TTATTTTTTGTACTTGCAGTCTTTGTTACTGCATTTTATTTCTTCGTTTTTGGTTTCTACTAATAAACTCTGGCATTCCGGGCATTTTTTCCCGGTGGGTTTGCCAAAATAAGCATTTTTACAGTCCGGGTAATTATCACAGGCATAAAAGACGCCTCGTTTGCTTCTTTTTTGGACTATTTCTCCGGTTCCGCACTTGGGACATTTTACTCCGGTGGAGTTTTTGTTTTCTTCAATTGATTTAATATTTTTGCATTTCGGATAGCCGGTACAGGCCAGGAAGGGCCCGAATTTGCCGTTTTTAATCTGCATGTCAGAACCGCATTTGTCGCATTTTTCGCCTTTATATTTCTCCTGCAATTTTTCTATCTCTTCGTTTTGTTTTTTATCTTCCTCGGTTTGATTTAGAGGCTTAATGTTTTTGCAGTCAGGGAAAGCGCTGCAAGCTAAAAATTTTCCAAAGCGGCCGGTTTTAACTATCATCTCCGCGCCGCATTTGTCGCATTTTTCTTCGGTTTTTTCTTCAGGCATAATATCTTCTTTATTAATTTCCTTATATTTAATTTCTAAATTTTTATGAAAGGGCTCGTAAAAGTCTTTAACTACCGGTTGCCAGTCCTTTTCTCCGTAAGAGATTTTATCCAAATCGTTTTCAATTTCCGCGGTAAACTTAAAATCAACAATTCGGGGGAAATGCTTGACTAACAGGTCATTAACCACGAAAGCGATATCAGTGGGAGCCAGTTTTTTATTATCATCTCGGTTTACATAATTTCGGGCAATAATAGTGGAGATGGTCGGGGCATAAGTGGAAGGGCGTCCGATTCCATGTTTTTCCAATTCTTTAACCAGTCCGGCGTCGGAATAACGTCCCGGGGGTTTGGTAAAGTGTTGTTCCGGCTTCATATTTTTCAAGTCGACTTCATCTCCTTGTTTAACTTCCGGAAGTTCCAGTTCTTTGCTTTTTTCCGGATAAATTTCCAGATAGCCCTTGAATTTTAAAATTTGGCCGTTAGAGCGGAATTCATAGGGGGTTTTCTGCGCTTCAATATCTATAGTAGTGGTATCTAAAACCGCGGCCGGCATTTGGCTGGCCAAAGCCCTTTGCCAAATTAGGGAATATAAACGGTATTGATTGTTGTTTAAAGAATTTTTTAGGCTTTCCGGGTCGCGGAAGGCGCTAGTGGGGCGGATGGCTTCGTGAGCCTCTTGAGCTCCTTTGGACTTGGTTTTGAAAAATCGGGGCTTATCCAGGGAATAATTTTTACCCACCTTTTCTTGTAAATATTTTTGCGCCTCGCTCAGAAATTTTCCTGACAGGTTTAAGGAGTCGGTTCTCATATAGGTGATTAAACCTATTTGTCCTTTCCCCTTAGTGTTTACACCTTCGTATAATTGTTGAGCGGTAACCATGGTTTGTTTGGCGGAAAATCCAAACCAGCGGTTAGCGGTTTGTTGCAAAGTGGAGGTGGTAAAAGGGGCGGGCGGATTTTTTCGGGATTCTTTTCTTTCTACTTTGGAAATAGCATAATTAGCGTCTTTAATTTCCTTTAAGATATCATTGGTTTCCTTCTCGGTTTTGATTCCCATTTTGCCGATAGCTTTGCCGTTTTTTTTGTTTAGCTTAGCCTCAAAGTTTTGTTTCTGTTTCTTTTCCGTGAATTCGCCAATAATTGACCAATATTCTTCCGGCCGGAAACTTTCTATTTCTCTCTCCCTTTCCACGACTAAACGCACGGCCACGCTTTGCACTCGGCCGGCGGACAGTCCCTTGGCCACTTTTTTCCAGAGAAAAGGCGAGAGCTCATAACCCACCAGTCTATCTAGGATTCTTCTGGCTTGCTGGGCATTGACTAATTTTAAATCCACTCCGCGAGGATTTTGAAGCGCTTCTTTAATCGCTTCCTCGGTAATTTCATGGAAAACAATCCGTTTGATTTTATCTTTTTTTAAATCCAAAGCCCGGGTCAGGTGATAGGCAATCGCCTCTCCTTCCCGGTCTTCATCACTGGCCAAAACAACATTTTCCGCCTTCTCAGCCAATTTTTTTAAATTATTTACGGCTTTTCGGGATTTAGTGGGGATAACATAATCGGGTTCAAAGTTGTTTTCCGTATCCACTCCCATTTTCCCCTTGGGAAGATCCCGGATGTGTCCGTAAGAAGATTCGATTTGAAAATCATTCCCCAAGAACTTGGAAATGGTTTTGGCTTTGGTGGGTGATTCTACTATGATTAACTCCATAGAATAGCTTTTAGTATTTAGCTGCTAGCTTTTAGCTTTGATTTTAAAATATATCAATTTGTTAATTCGCAGTATTTGCATCCGCCAGCCGGCGGATTCGCATTGTATTTAGTTATACAACTTGAAATATTTACTATCCCCGGTTTTTTGGATTATACCCTTGAGCTCTAATAAACTTAAATTACTGCTTACCTCTGAGGTGGTTAAATTAGTTTCTTTAATTACCCGGTTAATATCCCGGGGTTCGTAAGTTAAAGAGGAGAGGACTGTTTTTTCCGTTTCTGATAAATCAAATTCAATCTGTTTATTATTGTTAGCGGATTTTTCTGTTTTAGTCAAATTCAGGGTCTCCGCAATCTCATCCGCGTTTTCAATTAGTTTGGCTCCTTTTTTAATTAGTTGATTTGTTCCGGCGGAAGTGGGTGAAAAAATGTTTCCCGGTAAAGCCATTACTTCCCGGTTTTGTTCCAGGGCATAGTTAGCTGTTATTAAGGCCCCGGAACGAGAAGCCGCTTCAACCACCCAAGTTCCCAGACTAATCCCGGAAACAATTCTGTTTCTTTGAGGGAAATTTTGTTTCAAGGCGGGAATCCCCGGAGGAAACTCTGATATAACCAACCCGTTTTGATTTATTATTTTTTCCGCTAAAGCTCTATTCTGTCCGGGGTAAAGGCTGGTCCTGTCAATTCCCGAACCTAAAACCGCCACAGTGGCCTGATTTTCTTCCAAGGTGCTTTTATGAACCTGGGTATCTATCCCCAAAGCTAAACCGCTAACAGTGTTTATTTCGTAATTGTTTAAAAGATTAGTGAGAATTCTTTGAATTGCTTGGAGTCCGTAGGAGCTGCATTTACGCGAGCCAACTATAGCCAGGAGGGGGTCTTGAAGAAGATTGATATTTCCTCTATAGTACAAACAAAGAGGCGCGGCATAAATTTCCTTTAAAAGTTCCGGGTATTCGCTGTCTTCCAAACTTAACATTTTTATTTTTTCTTTTTTTAATTTTTCCCAAGCCCTTTCCGGATTAATTTTGCTCCTGGCCTCGGCAAAGGCAGAGGCCGATTTTTTATTTATTCCAAATTGTTCCAGGTCTGAAATTTTAGCTTCCCAGATTTTCCGCGGGGAGGGGAAGTTGTCTAAAAGATTTTTTAAAGTAAGCGGTCCCCAGGAAAGAAAATAATTTAGAGCCAGTAGATATTTGTAGTAATCCTCACCTCTTGACATAATTATTCAATTGTGTTAGTATGTAAAGTTAATTTTACGATTTTACTAATTACAAATTAGCTACAAATTTACGAATTAAAAACGCGAGTTTTTATTTTTATAAATA
>CAYRJF010000022.1:0-2257 GCA_964424365.1 uncultured Gammaproteobacteria bacterium
AATGAACGTTCAAAAAAATCCGTCCCCTGGGGGACGGATTATTATAAATAAATTGTTTTACTATAAAAATAAGGCAATTTCGCCTTATCCGGATACACTAAAATTTTGGTTTTTTTCCTAGCCATCTCTTTTATTTTAAAAAACCAGCTAAATTTGTCAATACCTAAGCCGCTTTTTTCTCCTCGCCCTCCTCTGCTTCTGTTACTTGAGGATTTTTTTCTGTTTTTCTTTTGAAAGAAAAAAGGTTAACAACTTTACCCATTAAAGATTTTTTGGTTTTTTCTTCGGTTTTACTTTTTTGCATTTTTTCTTGGTTCGCTCCCGGTTCGCTTTTTTCCAAAACCTGTTCGGATTTAGCTTGAGTGCTTAAGTTGGATTTAATTCTTTGCAATTGTTCGTTTAATTGTCCTTTTAAGTCCTCTAAGCTATCAACGGTTTCCGGATTCAGATATTCTCGGTTAGGCAGGCTAAGTTCGTAAATCGCGGTTTCTAAATTATTTATTTGAGTTTCAAAATCCTCCTCGCGCCAATTGGAGATTGAGCTCAAAGTGTTTTCTATAGCTTCTTTTCTTTTTTGGTTCTTTTCCAGCACTTCTTTGGCTTTCTCTTGGTTGATTTTTTGGTTGGCGCCTTCGATTTTTTCCTCTAATTCAGCTTTTTCAATGGGATTGTCTTCCAAATTTCCCTTTTCTTCTTCAGTAGCCGAATATTTTTTTTCAAAGTTTTTCATAATTAAAATATTAAAATTTAACCTAATAATTTTTTAAGTATTTCCGAGACTTTTTGCGGATTAGCTTTTCCCTTAGTGGTGGCCATAGTTTGTCCAACAAAAAATTGCAGGACATTGGTTTTTCCTTGTTTGTATTGCTCCACCTGAGCCTGGTTTTTTTCCAGAATATCTTTAATAATGTTTTCCAACTCTTCTTCGTTATCCAATTGCTCTAAACCTTGTTGCCTCATTATATCAGAGGGGTCTCCTCCTTGAGTGTACATTATTTCTAAGATTTTTTGTCCGGCGCTGGAATTAATTTTTCCCGTATAGACCAAGGTTATTAGTTCTGCGAAATTCTCAGCGGTTATTTTGATATCTTTAATTTTTTCTCCCTTCTCCCGTAAATGCTTAAACAACTCGCTAACGAGCCAATTAGAAGCTGATTTGGCCAGTTTCTTTTTTTGTTTTTCCCAGTCATCTCCTTCGGCTTCAATCCAGGCCCGTAGTTCGGAAACTACATTTTCCGTATAATGAGCCAATTCTTTGTCTGAAGTCAAAATTTCCGCCGTCTCCCCATCAAAATTATATTGTTCTCCGAATCTTTTCTTTTTGTCCGGAGGAAGTTCTATTAAGTGAGTTTTAATTTCTTCAATCCAATCGCTATCAATTTTAATCGGAGGGATGTCCGGTTCGGGAAAATATCGGTAATCATCAGCGGTTTCCTTAACTCTTTGTTTTATCGTTTCTCCTTTATTTTCATTCCAGCCCCTGGTCTCTTGAATAAGCTCTTCATTTTCTTCTAGGGCCTTAATTTGCCGCTTAATTTCATAGTCTATCGCTTTTTCCACCGCCTTGAAGGAGTTAATGTTTTTTAGTTCCACCTTGGGGTTAAGTTTATAATCCTTAAGGGGGGTGATTTCGCAGTTACCTTGATAACTCCACTTACCTTTTTCCTGGACACTGACATTGGCTTCACAGCGCATTTGTCCCTTTTCCATGTCCGCGTCGCTAATATCCAAGTAGCGCAAAATTTGTTGATAGGTTTGGCAGAATTTTTTAGCGGTTTCAGCGTCCGGGATGACCGGCTCCGTGACCATTTCAATCAAAGGGGTTCCGGCCCGGTTATAATCCATTAAAGAATAATTTTTTCCTTCCGGGTGGCGGGATTTTCCCGTGTCTTCTTCCAAGTGAATTCGGGTGATTTTAATTTTATCTCCGTTAACTTCCAGATAGGCGTTGTAGACAAAAGGCAGGTCGTATTGGGAAATTTGATATCCCTTGGGAAGGTCGGGGTAAAAATAATTTTTCCGATCAAATTTGGAAAACTGGCTAATCTCTCCGTTTAGCCCCAAGCCCAAAAGAACAGTCCACTCAATGGCCTGTTTATTAGGATAGGGGAGTGTGCCGGGATGGCCCAGGCAGATAGGGCAAACCGTGGTGTTGGGGTCCTTGCCTTCTGAATCATTATCACACCGGCAGAACATTTTAGATTTGGTTTTCAGCTCAGCGTGTATCTCCAAGCCGATTATAGCCTCGTATTCCATA
>CAYRJF010000022.1:2357-4813 GCA_964424365.1 uncultured Gammaproteobacteria bacterium
GACATGGTTTCTAATATTTGTTTTTCCAATTCTTCCCAGGTTCCGTTGTTATTAATTTGAAAATCAGCCTTTCCACCGATTTCGGCAATATCTTTTTCCGTGCCCGTTTTTTCTTTTTCCAGGAAAGTTTCGTAATCCTGGGTGGATTCTTGTTTTTTTTCACCTCGGGATTTGCTTCGCTCGTATCTGATTTTCGGGTCAGCTGTAACATAAATTAATTTAAAATTAGATCCATATTCTTCCCGGAAAGGATCGGTATCACCTTTCATCCTAATCCCGTCTACTATCACAAGTTCCTCTTCCGCTTTTTTTACTTCCTCAAGCATCGCTTTCATTAAAATATCATTGCCAAAACTTCCCTTTAAAGACAGGGCCAGTTTAGTTAGGTTGTCCCGGTTAAATTCTAGGAAAAGATTATCCAGAATTCTTTTTAAAACATCGGATGTCGTAAGTCTGACACCCCCGTATTTTTCCACAATTAAATCAGCCACCGCTCCTTTGCCTCCGGCTTGTTCCCCGATTATTCCGATTACTTTTTTCTTGTCCATTTTTTATGTTTAATTAATAATTCCGCGTATTTTCGCGGGCGAAATTTTTATATTCTAACTATATTTTATAAGAAAAATTGACTTAAGGCAAGCCAAGAAAAAGCCGAGTAATAAACCCGGCTTTAGCCTCTTTGGGACTAGTAGTTTTTAAAATAAATTCGATCATCCTTTTTGATCAAGGAACGAATCCCGCTTACCACCCACTGAACGGTCCTCAAAGTAGTCAAACTTTTTTTAAAAATATTTCTTGTAAGCAGAAAAGGCATTAGAATGATTTTTTTCATTTTGACCTCCTTTTATCGGTCATCTCCTTCACCTTTGATGGTGTTTTTGTCTAAGCGTTTAAATAATTTATCTAAATTGTTTTGAGCCACATCCTCGAGTTCCAGGCCTAATTCAGTAGAAAGCTGGGAAATATACCACAAAACATCACCCAGTTCTTTTTTAAGTTCAAGTTTAGTTTCTTTATCAATTATATTTTCTTTATCCCTAATAATTTTTTTTATTTTATCTGAAACTTCTCCGGCTTCACCAGTCAATCCCAGGGTGGGGTAGATAAAATTATTTCCCACATTAGGGTAAAGGGCGGTTTTGCGGGATTTTTTTTGATATTCTGCAAAGGTCATAGTATTATACAATGCGAATACCGCGAATTAAAATGCGAATACCGCGAATTGTTTTATAGGATTAATATTGTAATGCGAATTTAAATGAATATAAATCGTAATTCTTAAATCGCAAATAGATAAAATGTATTCGGTTTACGGTTACTAAATTTAGATAATTTTTTTTACTTCTTGCCAGAGCCGGTTGTGGATTTCTTCTATGGACTGGTTGGCGTTGATTGTCTTCCAATTAAATTCTCGGCCTAATTTCAGGTGAACCTCCCGGCACTTGTTCAAAAGCTCGCTGTTGGTTTCGTGTTTGTGGTTTTTTTCTTCAGATTCTGTAAATCTTTCCCCGTCAAACAAAAAAGCCAAGTCTTCCTTTAATAAATCTTTATTCATTTCTTTTAAAAAACTTTCTTTTACTCCGGTGGTAATTCCCCAGGCCAAACCGGTGCCTACATAGTCCTCTGATATTATATTTATACCCTGCTCTAGCTTTTCCTTTAAAAAAGGCGCGTATTGGAATCTGTTCATGGTGTATAAAATTTGCGCTTCTTTGCGGGTTAAGCTAAATTTATTATCTTCTCTTAAATAGTTATTTATCAATAATCCGGAGGGCTTCATCTCATAAATAGGATATTTAAGATATTCAGCTTTTTCTCCCTCTGTTTTTATTTTTTCTACCAATTTCAAGGCCTGGGTGCTTTTACCTAAGTTATTTATACCGTAAAAAACAATAAATTTACCTTTCTGACTCATATTATCTGGTAATTAATTTTTCTACTTCTTGATAAAGATTTTCCAAGTTGCCATTATTGTCAATTGTTTTATCCGTAGACTCCATAATTTCCGGGATGTGGATCTCCGCTTCTTTTTCGTGATCAGCTAAAAATTCTTCATAGGTTTTGTTTTCATCGCCATCGTTTTCCGACCTGGAGACCAGTCGGTTGTATCTGATTTTTGAGTCCGCCTTTATAGCCACTAAAATAAAATTGTCCAGCTTTTTTAAATGCTCTATATCTCCCCAGCGCCTAATTCCATCTACAACCGCAATTCTTTTATCGCTTTCTTGGGCGTCTCCGGCCATAACTTTGGCCAGCAAGTCTTGACCCAGGGCTTCGCGCAGGGCCTGGGAGGTTTTTTGAAGGTTGCTCCGGGAGATTTCGCAATGAAGCCGACCTAACACATCTCTTAGCGGAGTGGAAAAGCGGAAGACATCAGCCCCTCTTTCTTTTTTTAAATATTCCGCCACAGTTCCTTTACCGGCAGCAAGCTTGCCCACCAGACCGATTATAATTTT
>CAYRJF010000022.1:4913-10908 GCA_964424365.1 uncultured Gammaproteobacteria bacterium
CCGCCACAGTTCCTTTACCGGCAGCAAGCTTGCCCACCAGACCGATTATAATTTTCATAAATATAATTCGAATCCACAAATTTTATGCAAAATCCTTCGAATTTTTTATGTAAATAAAATTAGCATTTTTATAATTTGAAGGATTCGCATTAATTTGAGGATTTGCATTATTGTTATTTTTCCACAATATCCTGTTTTCCGCGTTTAACATCCCAAGAACCGGGTTCTAAATCTGAGTGTAAGACAATTTCCGGGAACAGAGCTCTTAGGGATTCATCCATTTTGTGAGCGATTCTTCTCAGAGTGGGATGCACCGCTTTACTGGCTCTTAATTCTACCACATAAACCGTAGCTGGCAGACTGTAGGAGACGCGACAAGGCACATTAAAGCCCATAGCGATATAGTATTGTTTATTTTCTTCGGTTACACTTAGTTTATCAATTTTTTCTTTTTGAGATTTAATTAATTCTTCCGCATCTTTTCTCACTTTCTCCGGGAGTTGCTCGAGGTACCAGGAGTTAAAGCCATGCTTGGTAGTCAGGAGAGGCATTCTACAAACTCCGTTACGGTGCCTTTGAATATCTCGGAAAGAGCCGAAGTCCAACTGGAAGTCGAAAACAATATTTCCGAGTTCAGACAAAAAATGAGGGAGATTAGTTTTTTCCGGACGTTTTTCAATAATATCCTGGTAGCGCTTGAGTTCCTGAAGATCAATATTGCTTTGATAATCAAAATCAGTTACCGGATTTTCCGGATTGAAATAATTATACCGTTTCATTAAGTACTCATGATATTTTTCTTGGTCTTCGTATTTTTTATGACTGAAACTGTGAGGGTATTTTTCCCGCAGGTTAGTATAAATATTCTCCGCCGTCTTTTTTATTTCCGCTAAGGGATGGTGCCTTAAAAGGGTTAACTTGTCCTTAGCTTGCCTGAGGTTGGTATGCCAGCTTAATTGAGTGGTAATGCCGGCGGGCAGAAAACCTCTCATAATATCAAAAGTCCGGGCGGCTATAGCTTTCTCATAAGTCGCTTCTTCTTGAGTTTCTTCCCGGGGGTGTGCTTTGCGCAGATGCGCTTTTATCGCTTCTTGGTTTTCCACATAAAAATTCATCCAGTTTTTTAAAATTCTTCGCGATTCCTCGGTTGCCAAAGGATCCACAATCGGTTGTTTGGACATGTCAATATACCTGGTACTGGTTTCCTGGCCGGAATAGAGGGGCCAATCCTGGATCGCCTTGTCTCCCAGCATGCTAATCCCTTCAATAAAAACAGTGGTACTGCCACAATCGGCAATGCTACGGTGTCCGTATT
The DNA here is from genome assembly GCA_964424365.1 of uncultured Gammaproteobacteria bacterium. Taxonomy (GTDB): domain Bacteria; phylum Patescibacteriota; class Patescibacteriia; order Patescibacteriales; family JAGXOH01; genus JAIOTG01. The sequence goes on from CAYRJF010000022.1 coordinate 6,229, forward strand.
GGACATAGAATTTTTCCATGAATTTTCCCGAGCCCGCCTCTTTAACTTTTTCCGCGTGTTCAGTAACGCTTTTCGGGCTTCGCGAGTAGAGCGCCTGCATCATAGCGGTATCTTCCGGGTTAAATTCATCGTAGATAAAAATATTGGCTGACATATATGTTTAATAAGCACCAAATAACAAATCCTAATTTCCAAATAAATTCTAATATTTAAATTAAATAAAAGAAATTAATAAAGTTTATTGTTTTTGATTCGGAGCTTCAAATTTTCAATTTTAATAAATGATTCGTTGTTATGTAGTATTAGTTTTATAATCAAGGAAAATTTTTAGATATTCCCAGGTTTAAAAGCTAATTTGGTAAGCTTCGGGATTGTTGTTTTCTTCTTTCTTCTCCTCCTCTTTTTTCTCCTTTTCTTCTTCACCGCCCATATTTTCATAGGTGGTTACTTCATTATTTAGGAGATTAAATTGGATTCCGGCTTCGGCAAAAACTTGTTTACTTCTTTCCCCGGCATGATAATCTTTTTCACAAACCACTCGCGTGATGCCGGAATTAATTATCATTTTAGCACAAGTATAACAAGGAGTCATTTTACAATACAGGGTCGCTCCTTCCAGGGCGGCACCGACACGAGCGGCTTGAGCAATTGCGTTTTGTTCTGCATGGGTAGTTCGGATACAATGTTTGGTTTCTTTGCCATCGGCGTGAGTGACAGTATGCATTTCATGTCCGACATCATCACAATGAGGCAGGCCGATAGGGGAGCCCACATAGCCGGTGGAGACTATCCTTTTGTTTTTAGTAATAACACATCCGGATCTGCCCCGATCACAGGTGGCTCGGGATCCTATCATCTCTACAATTTTCATAAAATATTCATCCCAGCTGGGTCTTTTGTAGTTTGACTCCATATACTTAAATTTAAGAATTATTTAGTGAAAAAGAAGGGTGTTTGTCCACACCCCTCCTTAGATTGTTATTTTATATTATCAAAGAAAGAATTATTAGGCAATTAAGCAAAATAAAAGACGCGGATTCAGTCAAATCTGAATTCCGCGTCGGTTTGGGTTAGAGAGGAGGTTTTAGGCGTTTTTAAAAAATTCAAACGCCCTTTTTGTGGTTAGCTTCCCTTCAAGCCCATAGATAAACCTCAGTAATCCCAAGAACTGCTTTCTCTTCCAAGCCTTGTTGAATATACGGAGGCGCAGAGAAAAAAGATTAGCCGGGACAAGTTGGGGGTTAAGGTTTGGGGATTCGGATTTAAGTTTATTTTTGCAAGCCTGGTCTTCGCAACAAGAAAAATGATGACTGATTGTAGTACCAGATTTTGAGCTGCGGATTGAAATATAGGCAATAGGTTTTTTTTCGCAGAAACGACAAAGCTTCACTGGCTTAACTTCCCGAGCGCGATTCATAATCCACTCTAAGTGTTTGTGTAAACTATTTTTACCTTGAAGACCTTTATATTTTTTTTCCATTCTCTCATAAAGTTGATCAAGATAAAAAAAATCTTGAAACATAAGAGTCTCTACCGCTTTTCCTTTCTTTTGCCCGTCTTTAAAAAAATAAGGCCCTTTTGGTTCGTACACCATGCCCCCCCCTTTTTTTTTGAATTGTTTGAAAGTGCAAATTGACTTTTTAAATTAGTATATTTTTCTTAAAAAGTCAAATTATTTAAAGTATTTTTTGCCCTTAAGCTCCGGAGGAAGATAATTTTGCTCGCTATCGTTTTCGTGGTGTGGGTATTTGTAATTCTTTCCATATTCCAATTTTTTCATTAGACCGGTCGGGGCGTTTCGTAGATGAAGAGGGACCGCTAAATTGCCCTTGTCATAAACATCCTTTTTTGCTCGTTTGTAGGCCTCATAAGTGGAATTGTTTTTAGGGGATTTAGCCATATAAACGACCGCATGGGAAAGATTAATCCAACACTCCGGCATTCCAATTTTATGGCAGGCTTCAAAAGTGGCGTTAGCTAGAAGTAAAGCACTATTATTAGCTAAACCTATATCTTCACTGGCAAAAATAATTATCCGCCTGGCTATGAAAAGAGGGTCTTCGCCGGCTTCAAGCATCCGGGCCAGCCAGTAAACAGCCGCATCCGGGTCGCTGCCGCGCATTGACTTTATAAAAGCGGAGATTAGATTATAATGCGCCTCACCGGCGCGGTCATAAAGAAGCCCCGGAGTTTCAATGATTTTTTTAACCAATTTTTCATCGATTTTTTCAGTATTTTCACCCAGGCAGGCCTCCAAAACATTCAGGGCAATCCTGGCATCTCCGTCAGAAAGCCGGGCAATCAAATTAATAGCTTCTTTTTCTGCTTTTAAATTCAAATTTGCTAAAGCTTTTTCAATTATTTGAACTAAATTTTCCCGGCTTAAACTTTCCAGAATTACAACCCTGGCCCGGGAGAGCAGGGGAGAGTTGATGCTGAAGCCGGGGTTCTCCGTGGTCGCGCCGATTAGAGTAATAGTTCCATCCTCAATATGAGGCAAAAGGGCATCTTGTTGAGATTTATTCCAGCGATGAATTTCATCTATAAACAAAATAGTTTTTTGGCCGTTTTCCTGCGCAGCTCGAGCCTCCTCAATGACTTTTCTTAAATCTTTAACTCCGCTTGTAACTGCGCTCAGCTTCAGAAACCGGGAATTGGTCTGACCGGCGATCAGAGAAGCCAAGGTGGTTTTGCCGGTTCCCGGAGGCCCCCAAAAAATCAAAGAAGGCACCCGATCGTTCTTTATGGCTTTATACAGGAAGCTGTCTTTGTTGACCGCTTTTTCCTGACCGAAAAATTCTTCCAGGTTTTCCGGCCTTAATCTGTCCGCTAAAGGCGATTTTTGTTTATTTTGATTCATATTCTACACTATAAAGGATATTTTGGGTTAAGCAAGGGGCAATTTTAGTTTTTTTTGACGGAAAAAAAGATGTCTGTTACGGTGAGGAATAATTACGATTAATAAAAAACAGTATGAAAAAAACATTACTTTTAAGTTTAGCGTTTGTTTTATTCCTGTCCGGCTGTAGCTTGGCGGGAGGAGAGGAAAAGTCAGTAGGGGAGGATTTTTTAACCCCTCAAGAAGCCCGGGCCGAGGCTGAGGAATTTATTAATAATAATTTGCTTAGCGGGAGCGGTCAGAAAGCAGAGGTTAGCAATGTCTCTGCAGAAAGCCGGCTTTATAAATTCGAGGTTAAGGTTAATAATCAAACCATTGAGTCTTACATGACTAAGAACGGGGAGACTTTTTTTCCACAAGCCAGAAATATGAAAAACCCGGAAAAAGCGCCCTCTTCCCAGAGTGCCACCAAGGGAACCAGTACTCCGCAACAACCCGCCCAACAGATGAGTATTCAGCAAAAATCCCAAGCAGTGGTCTCCCAAACCAAGCAATTATTGGAACAAGGGGGTGAAAATATTTCCGAGGAAGAAAGGGAAAAAATAGAACAAAAAGTTAAGGAACTGGAAGAATTAAATAATTCCGAAGACACCGGAGAAGAGGATTTGAAAAGTAAAATTACAGAAATTCAAAAGTTAGTCCAACCCGTCTTACAAAACCTAACTAGCGCCCCGGGAGCACAAGAGAGCGGATCGGTCCAGCCCGGTTCGGCAAACTAAAAAATACCTCCACTTAGATAAAAAACCCTTCTTTTCAAAAAAAGAAGGGTTTTTTTGGTGTCTATACAGAATGTTTATTCAATAGCGACTTTTATGCCCGGGCCCATAGTCGAGCTAAGGGCAATGTTTTTGATATAAGTCCCCTTAGCGCCGGCCGGTTTGGCCTTTTTTAAAGCTTCCAGAAAAGTATAATAATTTTCTTTCAAAGCTTCAATGCTAAAAGAGACTTTTCCAATAACTACATGAATATTAGAGGTGTTGTCGTTTTTAAAACTGATTTTACCTTTTTTTAGTTCAGCCACGGCTTCAGCCGGCTTGTCAGTTACGGTTTCATTTTTAGGCGAGGGCATAAGACCTCGGGTTCCCAAAATTTTGGCGATTTGGGATAAATTTTTCATCATAGCCGGTTCAGCGACCGCTACATCGAAATCGGTTTTTTCGCTTTTTTTAATTTCTTCAATCAAATCCTCACCTCCCACCATGTCGGCGCCGGCGTCTTTTACCGCTTTTTCATTGCTTTTGCTTACAAAGGCAGCTACTTTAATGTTTTTACCGGTTCCATGGGGAAGTGCGATCGCGCTTCTGACTTGTTGATCCCCTTTCTTAGGATCAATTCCCAGTCGAAAATGAACCTCTACAGAAGCATCAAATTTAGTCTTGGACATTTGTTTGCAAAGCTCCAGAGCTTCTTCAGGGGTGTATTTTTTTTCTTTTTCAAAAGTTAAATTTTTTTCCACGGAGTTTTCTGGTTTAGAATCTTTGGTTTGGGATTTATCTTTTTCCTTGGACATAGTTTCGTGGTGCGAACGATAAAAACAATTTAAGTCCCCTCTAGAGAGGGGATTTAGGGGTGTGTAAATAATTCACTACACCACCTAAAAACAGCTTTTATCTTCCACAATTAGTATTAATTTGTATCTAAAATATAATTTTTCCGCGTAAGTCAGCGTATGTTCCGCGACTTTCCGCGAATCGATTTATCGATTAAAATCCATCTCCCACAAATTATTTGTAATTATTTGAATTTTTTATTAGTTTAGGTGGCCCGACTTAATGCGGGCC
>CAYRJF010000023.1:0-10719 GCA_964424365.1 uncultured Gammaproteobacteria bacterium
TAGAAGTTAACCCTGTTGAAATAAAATTAAATTTTGATTTGCCCTTAGCAAATTATTTAACAGGGCTGATAGCTAACAGTTAAAAACTCTCTTTAGTTTGCTAATATTATTTTAATATGCTAAAATAAGAGTATCTAAAGCTTAAATCAGGGATATTTTAATCCCTGTCATTTTAATATATAGTAAAAAATAATCTGATTTAAATTGTATGGCAAAGCAAAAAAAAGAAACTTCAAAAGATAAACAAGGATACGGAGCCAGCTCCATTACGGTTTTGGAGGGTTTAGAGCCGGTCAGGAAAAGACCGGGTATGTATATCGGCTCCACTTCTGCCACCGGATTGCATCATTTGGTCTGGGAGGTGGTTGATAATGGTATTGATGAGGCAATGGCCGGGTATGCCGACCAAGTAACAGTTACCTTACTTCCGGATAATTTAGTTCAAGTGGAAGATAACGGCCGGGGAATTCCGGTAACCAAACATAAATCTACCGGTGTTTCCGCTCTGGAAACAGTATTAACCAAACTTCATGCCGGGGGAAAATTCGGCGAAGGAGGCGGATATAAAGTCTCCGGAGGGTTACATGGTGTTGGTGTTTCCGTGGTTAACGCTTTGAGTGAATATTTAAAAGCTGAAATTCACAGAGATGGGAAAGTTTGGCAACAGGAATATACCCGCGGAGCTCCAAAAAACAAAATTAAACAAGCCGGAACCACTAAAAAAACCGGGACTATTATTACCTTTAAACCGGATTCCCAAATTTTTACAGAAATTGAATTTTCCTGGGGGAGAATTTTAGATCGCTTAAGACAACAGGCCTATTTAACCAGGGGTATAAATATTGAAATTAATGACCAAAGAGAAGATAAAAGACCAAAATCCTACCGTTTTTATTTTGAAGGCGGAATTGTTTCTTATATTAAATCCTTAAATCGGGGGAAGGAAATCAAGCATGATACTTGTTTTTATATAGAAAAGGAAGTGCAAGGTTCAAAAATTGAAGTTTCCCTGCAATATAACAATGAATTTAATGAAACCGTTTTTACTTTTGCCAATAACATCTACACCCCGGAAGGCGGAGCGCATTTATCCGGCTTTAAAACTTCCTTGACCAGAACCTTGAATGCTTATGCTCGGAAAAATAATCTTTTAAAAGAAAAAGAGGAAAATTTAACCGGTGAGGACGTTCGAGAGGGTTTAACCGCTATTGTTAGTGTGAAATTGACCAATCCCCAATTTGAAGGCCAGACCAAAGCTAAGCTGGGAAACGCCGAAATCAAAACTTATGTAGAGCAAGTTTTCGGGGAAAGTTTCTCCATTTTTTTGGAGGAACACCCCAAGGAAGCGGAGGCAATTATCGGAAAATGTATTTTGTCCGCCCAGGCCCGCAAGGCGGCCAAAACCGCCCGGGCTTCCATTTTACGCAAAGGAGCTTTGGAAGGCCTTACTCTGCCGGGAAAATTATCCGATTGTTCGAGCCGGAAGCCGGAAGAATGCGAACTTTATATTGTCGAGGGTGATTCCGCCGGTGGCTCGGCCAAACAAGGCAGAGATCGTCGTTTTCAGGCGATTCTCCCCTTGAGAGGTAAAATCTTAAATGTGGAGCGGGCCCGGATTGATAAAATGCTGGAAAACAATGAAATCAAAAGTTTAGTGATTGCTTTGGGCACTAACATTAACGAACAATTCGATGTGGAAAAACTCCGTTATCACCGAGTGATTATTATGACTGATGCCGATGTAGACGGAGCACATATCAGAACCTTGCTTCTAACCTTGTTTTTTAGGTATTTTAATCCCCTAATCTCTCACGGATATTTATACATCGCCCAACCCCCTTTGTATCAATTAAAAAAAGGCAATGAAGTTAGGTATGCCTATAGCGAAGAAGAGAAAGTAAAAATAGTCAAGGAGATGGGAGGTGAAATTGTGGAGGTTGATGAATCCGGAGAAGAAGAGCCCGAGGAGGCTGAAGGAGAAACTAAAGAGAAGGTTAAAGGTAATATTAAAATTCAAAGATATAAGGGCTTGGGTGAAATGAACCCGGATCAGCTTTGGGAGACTACCATGAATCCGGAACACCGGATTGTTAAACAGGTTACGGTAGAAGACGCCGCCCGAGCGGATAAAATGTTTGATATGCTTATGGGAGGGGATGTAGCCCCCCGCCGACACTTCATCCAAACCCACGCTAAAAAGGTGGAAAACCTTGATATCTAAATAAAACTCAAAACTCAAAAGGCAAAACTCAAAACCACAACTTAAAAATTAAAATTATCTAGTTTTAATTCGTAGCTTTGACATTTGAGCTTTGACATTTGAGCTTGTATAATTATGTCCTACATCTTGCTCTCCCCTATTATTGCCGGGCTAATCGCTCAATTAATCAAATTTTTTATTAAGAGTAATAAACAGAATTTTAAATTCCGTAATTTACTCGCTTATTCCGGAATGCCTTCCGGACACAGCGCTATGGTGGTGGGCTTGGCGGCCATTACCGGCTTGGAGTTGGGTTGGGACTCGCCTTTATTCGCGGTAACCGTAATTTTGGCGGTTATCGTAATTCGGGACGCCTTGGGAATTCGTAGATATTTGGGCAAACACGGCAAAACTTTAAATATTTTAATTAAAGATTTGGGTGAAGATAAAATGTTAGATGAGGATTACCCTCATTTGTTGGAACATGTCGGCCATACCCCCGCCCAAGTACTGGTAGGCGGAGCCATCGGCCTGGTGGTAAGTTTAGCTTTGTTTTATTTCCTTTAAAATTTAGGAATAACCATTCCCCTATCTGCTAATTTTTTTCAAAAATCTGGGAAGCCCCTAAATAGGGCCTGCTGACTCGCGTCAGCGAGAAAGGTAATATTTAATTATTGAGAAAAATTATTTTCCTAATTTTAGTAAAGCGGATGAAAATAATTTTTCAGTGGCTGCTAATTTTTTTCAAAAATCAGCAGCCACTAAATAAGTGAGCGGGATTGGTCGGTTTCATCGCTCAAGCCCAATAATTTTAGAATTGTATAATGCAAACTGCTCAAATTTTTTTCCGGTTTTATAAGGCCCAAGTTTCCCTCCACCGGATCACCCAGCCCCAATTTTTTTCCTTCCAAGTTTGAATTTATAATCACAGTCGGCAGAGGATTAAAGGTATAATTTTTATTAAGTTCCTCTGTTTTTTTATTGATCATATTTTCCGCCCAGCCAGCCGGAGAAGCAACTATAATTGTTCCGTTTTTTTTACTAACCGCGGAGGTAAGTTTACCTAAAATCTTATCAACTTGTTCAATATATTTAACCGTAGCATTGAAATTGCCCTGTCGGGCGGAAATATCCAAATTGGCCAGATTGGCTAAAACAAAATCATAATTTTTCTCTCTGGCTTCGGTTATTAACCTTTTGGAAATTTTTTCAGTTGATTCCATTACTGAAAGATTAATGTCTTTTTTTTCCGAGGAATATATTAGGCTTGTCTCCTTTGAGCCGATAAAATCAGTAAAACCGTCCCAAACATTGTTAACATGGGCGAATTTGTTAATTTCCGAAAGTCTTAATTCTTTTAGTCCTTTTGCTTTTATTAAGTCGCGAAAATTTTTATTATTTCGGGTGTGTGGAAAAGCAATTCGAGCGGGAATATTTTTTTCGTATTCGGTAAAGAAAGTTAAATCCAAATTTTTAATAAACTTTCTGCCCGAGAATTTATCCAGGCCGGGCATAGAAATCGCTTTAGCCAACTGCCTGACACGATCCCCGCGAAAATTAAAAAAAATCAAACTGTCCCCCTCGGCTATTTTTACTCCTTCTCCTTGTTCATCTGCTACAACAGTGGGGATTAACTCTTTATCAAAAATTTGTTTTTCATAGCTTTCTCGGATTGCGTTTTCCGGATTCTTCGTTTTTTTACCCTTACCCTCGACAATAGCTTCATAGGTTTTGGCGGTTCTTTCCTGCCAAAAACTATTCCTATCCATAGCATAATAACGTCCGCTCAAACTGGCAATTTTACCCAACCTCATTTTTTTTAATAATTTTTCCAGCTCCCCAATTATTGTTATTCCCCTATCTCCAGGAGTATCAACCCCGTCCAGAAAAAGATGCAAATAAACCTGTTTAAGATTGTTTTCCCGGGCTAACTCTAATAATGCTTTTAAATGATTGTAGGAAGAATACTTTTCCGCATCAGAGATTAGTCCGATCAAGTGGAGATTGGTTTGATTTTTTTTTGAGTTTTTCAGTGATTTTAATAGAGCTTTATTTTCAAAAAAAGATTTATCTCTAATCGACTGGTTAATACGCGAAAGATTGTCAAAATTCTCCTTCCCGCAACCGAGGATATAATAACCCAGCTGTGACAAGTCAGGGACTCTCATAAAATCATCCGGGTGAGCAGACAAATTTAAAGAGGTTGAGGGGAAAGATGAAATCAATCGTTTCCAGTTTGTTAAACTTGCCTGCTTAAAAGGATTTCCTTCAAACTCTTCGGCTATACCCCAACCATCCAAGGTTAAAAACATCACAAAGTCGGTTTTGTATTTTTCCTGGGACATATTTTAATCAAAAATTAAACTCTCCCCTGACATTAAACGGGGTTTTTCCAAATTTAACAGGTCCAGTAAGGTGGGTGATATATCAGATAAAGCCCCGCCTTTTCTTAAAGTATAATTTTTTGCCTCCGGGCTTATTAAAAGCAATGGCACCGGGTTGGTGGTGTGTTTGGTATTAATTTTTCCGGTTTCCAAATCAATCAATTTTTCAATGTTACCGTGGTCGGCTGTAATTAATAATTTGGCCTTTGCTTTTAAAATAGCGGGGACAATTTTAGCTAAATTTTCATCTACAACTTCGCAGCATTTAATTGCTGCCTGCAGATTTCCGGTGTGTCCCACCATATCCGGAGCAGCCAAATTGAGAACAATCACGTCATATTTTCCGCTTTGGGCTCGTTTAATCAGTTCTCGACTAAGTTCCGGGGTTTTCATGGCCGGGGTGTCGGCGTAAGATCTCACCTTTGGGGAAGGAACCATAAAGTATTCCTCTTTCCCTAGTTTATTTTTATGCCCTCCGTTAAAAAAATAGGTAACGTGGGCATATTTTTCCGATTCCGCCAAATAGATTTGCCTAGTCCTCGCAACTTCCGGTAAGGTCTTTTTTAGAGGTTCTTCGGGAAAGGCGGTTAAAATTGAACCTAAATCCGGACCAAAATTGGTCATTGCCACAAAGACAATATTTTTTAAAGTTTTTTCTCTTTTAAAAGCGCCTTGGTTTTTTGCTAAAAAATTTTTTTGAACAAAAGGTTTGCTTAATTGTCTGGCTCTGTCCGAGCGTAAGTTGAAAAATATTACACTGTCTTTATCTTGAATCCGGGACTGTGAAGCCAAATTTTCCGGAATCAAGGGTTTGATATATTCATCAGTAATTCCTTCGGTATAATATCGGGAGATAGCGTTTTTTAAATCCCCGGTCAGGCACGCTTTTCCGCTAACCAAGGCCTCATAGGCCCTCTTGGTTCTCTGCCATTTTTTATTTCTATCCATAGCATAAAAACGCCCCATAACCGTGGCGATTTTTTCATTTTTGCGCAGTTTTTTTTCCAATCGGCTGATTAGTTTAATTGCCTCGTAAGGAAAGGAGTCTCTCCCGTCTGTAAATAAGTGCAAATAAATATTGTTTGCCTGTTTTTCCCGAGCCAGTTTGAGTAAGGCCAAAATATGCTCGGTACTGCTGTGAGGGCTCATCTTGTCGGACAAAAGACCCATTAAATGAAGGTTGGAATTGTTTTTTTGAGTGTTTTTTAAAGCTTTTTTGAAAACCGAATTTTGAAAAAACTCACCTTCTTTGATTAAACGATTTATTTTAACCACATCCTGTTCCACCACCCTGCCGGCGCCGATATTCATGTGTCCGGCTTCGGAATTACCTACTTGCCCCTGGGGGAGGCCGACATATTTTCCGTGCGCTCTTAATTCAGTTAAGGGGTATTTTGAAATTAAACTGTCATAAAACGGGGTTTTTGCCAGTTTAATAGCATTCCCGGTGGTTTCCTTGCTGATTCCCCAGCCGTCTAAAATTAACAAAATCACCGGTCCGGAGCTTGGATTGTCTTTAGGCATATATCGACTGTTAGTTAGTGGCGTTTAAATTCTCTTCAATTTCCATTAAGCGGTTGTATTTAGACAATCTCTCGCTTCGAGACAGAGAGCCGGACTTTAGATACTCGGCTCTGACCGCTACCGCCAAATCGGCAATAAAATTGTCGCAGGTTTCTCCGCTTCGATGGGAAATCATAATTTTATAGTTATGTTTTTGAGCCAGTTTTACGCAATCTATGGTTTCAGTCAAAGTTCCCACTTGATTGGGTTTAATTAAAATAGTATTAGCCACTTTCTTTTTTAAGCCTTCTCTTAATCGATTAATATTGGTTACAAACAAATCATCCCCCACTATTAACATCTCATCACCCAGCTCTTTGGTCATTTCATCCCAGCCCTCCCAGTCATCTTCCGCCAGACCGTCCTCAATAGAAACAATGGGATATTTACGAAACCACTCATAATACAAGCCAACCAGCGTATTATTATCAAAATAAAAATTATCCAAGCGGAAAACATATTGTTTGGTCTTGGGGTTATAAAGCTCTGAGGAGCCCACATCCAAACCGATTCCCGCATCCTTTCCCGGTCTGTATCCGGCATTAATGATAGCGGACATAATCAGTTCAACCGCTTGTATACTGGAATTAATATCCGGAGCATAACCGCCTTCGTTGCCCACATCCGTGTCTAATCCGGCCCTCTCCAGAGTTTCGCCCAAATTATGAAAAATCTCCGCTCCCATTCGAACCTCCTCGCTAAAAGCCCTGGGTCCACCCTTTCTTTTTAAAGGCATAATCATAAATTCTTGAAAATCAAGATTGGTGTCAGCGTGTTGCCCGCCGTTAAAAATATTAAAAGACGGCACCGGTAAAAAGAATTTTTTTGAGCCAAATTTAAAACAAGTGCTCAAATATTGATAAAGCTCTTTTCCTTGTTTTTGCGCGCCCGCCCGAGCACAAGCCAGGGACACGGAAAGAATTGCGTTTGCGCCCAGCTTCTTTTTGTTTTCGGTTCCGTCCAAATCAATCATAATTTTATCAATTTCAGCTTGTTTGGTTGCCAATTTGCCTATAAGTTTAGGCGCGATTACTTCATTTATATTTTTCACCGCTTTTAGAACCCCTTTTCCTCCATAGCGATTTTGATCCCCGTCTCTTAATTCCCAGGCCTCATGAACCCCGGTAGAAGCTCCGGAAGGAACCGCGGCCTTGCCGACAATCCCGTTTTCCAAGATTACTTTGGCTTCTACCGTGGGGTTTCCCCGGGAATCCAGGATTTCTCTTCCTGTGATTGATTTTATTTTTCCCGACATATAATTTATTTTATTTAATAATATAATTTTATGATTTTTTCGTGTATTTTATTTTTACGTGATGATTTTATATTTAGCCTGTTAAAGCCCAAATGACAAACAATAAAAAAATAAGTGGTATTGTTTTTTAGATTTAGGAATTGATTTGTCATTTGAACTTTGGGCTTGGGTTAATTTAAGATTATCTAACCAGACCTTTTAATCCCGGCATTTTTCCGCCTCCCAAAAAAGTGAGCATCGCTCCTCCTCCGGTTGAGACCCAATCCAGATAATCTATCATTCCGCTCTCTTTTAAAACTTCCACGGTTTCCCCTCCTCCGGCTACGCCAAAAACTTGGCCTCGGGATTTTTGGGCAATTAAACGAGCCAGGATCAAAGATCCTTGATTGAAAGATTTTTTCTCAAACCAGCCCAAGGGGCCGTTCCAAATTAGAGTTTGAGCCCTGCGAATCTGTTTACTGTAGACCCGAACAGTGTCCGGTCCGATGTCATAAATATAATCTTTTTCACCTATTTCGGTTATTTTTTTGACTTTAGCAACACCGCTTCCATCTTTTTGGGTAGTTACAACCGCATCCAGAGGAAGTAAGATTTTCTCGGGGTATTTTTTAAAATATTTTCGAGCTAAATCCAGGCTTTCTTCTTCAATTAAGGATTTCCCCACTTGATAATTTTGGCCGGCTAAAAAAGAGTTGGCCAAAGCGCCTCCCAAAAGGACTTTTTCCGAGCGTGGCAAAAGAGCTTGTATCAAATCATCCTTGGTTTTTACTTTAACACCGCCCATAATCGTAATTAAAGGTTTTCGGGGATTTTTTAAAAAGCCCAGATTCTCAATTTCCTTTTTTAAAAGAAATCCGGCAAAACTGGGCAAATAGTCTTTTATCGCCCCCACTGAAGCATGATTTCGGTGAGAAACCGAAAAAGCTTCGTTTATATAAACTTGTCCCAGTTTAGCCAATTTTTTGGCAAAAATTCGGCTGTTTTCTTTTTCTCCCTTATTAAAACGCAGGTTTTCTAAAAAAACAATTCGTTTTTCCGATTTTTCAAATATTTTTTTTATCTTTTTTAGAACTTTTTCTCCGGTAATTTGACTGGAAAAATCAACTAAGTTTTTTTCCTCCCCATCCTTTAGAAGTTGATTAAGACGATTTGCCAAAACTCTGGTTGAGAATTTTTTGTTCACCTTGCCTCCCGGTCTACCCAGGTGGGTGGCGATAACAATTTTACAGTTATAACGCAGGAGAAAGCGAATAGTGGGTAAAGTGGCGATTATTTTTCTTTCCTCCCCAATCCCGCCTTTTTCCAGAGGCACATTAAAGTCCACTCTTAAAAAAACAACTTTTCCTTGAATTTCTGAAATATGTTTATCCAGACTTTTGATTTCCATAGTTAATCCAAAATAATTTTTAAAGTTTTTCTTTCCCCTTCCCTTAGGTAGCTCAAATTAATTTCTTCGCCCGGCTCTCGCTTCCAAATCTCATAATTTAGGGAAGTGTTAGAATTTAGACTTTGGCCGTCCAGGCTGGTAATAACATCACCCTCCTTAAGACCGGCCCTGTCTGCCGGAGAATCTTTCTCCACCGCCACACCCCGGTTGTCGGGATAAATCAAAGCTCCTTCTTGCCTGGTTTGCCCGGCAAATAAAACTTCGCTTAAATTTATATAGTTCACTCCCAAGGCGGGATTTTTCTTATCCCCGTGTTTTAAAAGATTATTAATTCGATTTCTAAAATTGTTTATTGACTGAACCTGTCCTTGAGCATCCACAATTCCGCTTATTCCATTGTCTAGACTAAAAACAAAACCGGAGGAAAAAATCTTTTCGGGATTGCCGGTTAATACCAGGTTGCGTTTAAAGAGGTCGCTTGATTCAACAAGACCCTCTCCGGAATTTGTTTTTTCAGAAATATAACTAATGTATCTTTTGCCACTCCAATCTAAAACCAGAGCCAGGTCACCGGCTTGAATTTCAGACTCGGAATTTATTTTTAAAACCGGTAATTCGCGCGCTTCGTTTAAATGAAAAAAAATAAAATTTGAATTGGGGATTTTTTGGATTTTATCAAAATTATAGGTTTTTTGGCTGGCGCTAATTGCCAAATAATTTTCTTTGACTTTTTCCTCGGCTAAACTAGCTTGTTTAAATTCGGCAATAATCCAGCCGTCCGTAGTAATTGCAAATCCCTGACTAACGGGTTGGCGCAGGTCGTAAAAATTGTCTGGGGAATCCTTATTAATCTTTCGAAAAATCCCAACAATATTTTTAGCTGAATTTTCCGCAACTTCAGATATTCTTTTGTTTTGCTCTACAGTAATCTTCGGCGCCCCTTTAATAACAAAATTGGGGGTGTTTAGTCCGGTTTCGGAAATATCCACCTCTCCCAAAAAAGGGAAATTATAAAGGTCTGCCAATAAGTATTGTCTGGTTAAAAGCTCTCCCGCAATCCCGGCCCCCAAACCCATAATTGTGGCTAAAAGGACTACTAATATAATATTGCTGTTTTTTTTGGTCATAAATAGAATTAGTTTAGAATATTCTGGCCGTGAGAAGTATTAAGGCAATGCAACCCAAGGATAAACTTAAATAAAATTTAATTTTTCTTTTATTCAAGGCACCTTTTAAATGCAACCGCACCATTCCTAAAATTAAATAATAAAAAATCGCGATAACCAATCCTCCAATATTATAACTAAAGGGAAGATAAAAGAAAACCCAAGCAAGTTCAATCAAAACAAGTCCGATTAAGAAAATAAAAACATAATTTCTTTTTTCTAGTAATTCCTGGGCCCAAAAAACTTGGTAGGTTAAGAAAAGTACGGTTATTATAAAAAAGATGCTCAGACTGGTTGTAGAGAAAAGCGATCCCTCGGACCCGTAGATAAAGGAAAAAACAAAAAAAAGAGCTAAAAAGGAGAAATAGTAGGACAAATTATCCCACCTAACTTTAATTTCTCCCCGGTTTCCCAGATAAATTTGCCTTAGATAATAATAAACAAAAAAAATCAAAATCAAAATTAAAAACTGTATTATTCCGGTATTACTGCTTAAAAGCAAATAAAAGCAAAGACCGTTTAAAAAAAAGAAAGGTAAAATCAGGTGCCTGCCCAAATTTTTATTTTTTAAGCTCAGGCCGGAAACCTTATAAATACTGTAGCCGACAATTAAGTTAATCAAGATTAAACACCAGTAGAAAAATTTAACCTGGAAAAAAAATATTTCCGAGAGGAGAAGGGTGAAAAACGGAGTCAAAATTAAAAAAAACCGAGGCTTCATAAGTTCTTGCTAAATTTTAATATTTCTGTTCGTCTTCCGCAAA
>CAYRJF010000024.1:0-3439 GCA_964424365.1 uncultured Gammaproteobacteria bacterium
TTCTCCAAAAAAG
Source organism: uncultured Gammaproteobacteria bacterium (assembly GCA_964424365.1). Taxonomy (GTDB): domain Bacteria; phylum Patescibacteriota; class Patescibacteriia; order Patescibacteriales; family JAGXOH01; genus JAIOTG01. The sequence goes on from CAYRJF010000024.1 coordinate 14, forward strand.
TATATAAAAACCCCTTGAATTATTAAAAGGGGTTTTATATTTTAAATTTAGTTTGTCTTTTTAAACCGGACCGAGAAAACCGGTTCATACTGAGTATTATTCCCGTCCGCTACCTCGATTTTTTCACCCTTAGCCACTTTACTTAAAGCCAAATCGCTCAAAATCTGCCGGTCGTTTTCCAGGTCTGCTTTCAGGGTTTCCAGCTTATCAAACTCTTTTCGAAAATCTTCTTTTATATCACTTTCAATCTTTTTCTTCTTCTCCCGAAGCTCCTTTAATTCTTCCACGGTTTTTTGATACCTTTCCGAATTAGCCAAAGCATCTTTGTACATATCCCTGATTTTTTTCTGCTCCTGCTTGGCCTCTTGGATGCGATTGAAAGTTTCTTGAATTTTGCTCATAAAAACAGAAATCCCCTTTCTTTGGTAGTAGGGGGGATGGTTAATTATAATTTATTTTAGATTTTAACAAAAAATTTTAAAACCCTTATTTACCGAAATGCAACAAATTTCCATACCACTCACAACGACATTCATAATTAATACACATAGGTTCTTTTCGGCCTAAAGAATTAGGGAGCATATCCTCATTGATTTCCTCACAAATAGCTTCGATTCTAAGGCAATTAGAGTCTACTAAACACTTGTCTCCTTCCTGAGATATAAATAAAACGGGAAAATAAAAAACTGCCAAATAAAGAAAAATCGTGCCAACAAATATTAAAAAAACAACTTTTAAAATTTTTTTTCTAGTCATTATATTTTATTGTAGCAAAATAAATGATTAAAACAAAATAATATTTTCTCGATTCTAATTATATTTATTTAAATATTATTCCAACTCCCCAAAATCCCGGTTAGATATACCCAGACCTAATCTACGCATTACTTGGAAAGCGTCAGTTGGTCTGCCCAGGAAATATCTCTTGTTGTCTTCCGGATTTACATACCAGGCTTCTCCGTTTCCTTCCACCTGGAGAAGAATTTTGCCTTCTTGATTTTGGGCAAATTTTTGGTTTGTGTTTAGTTTACCTTCTCCGTTGGGATTATATTGGCCTTCCAACTCTTGTTTGTCATTGTGGCCGTCATTGTCTGTGTCCGGGTTCTCTTTGTCAGTACCTATGGCGTCTTCGAATAAATCAGGCAATCCGTCTTTATCCGAGTCCGGTCCGGTTAGATTGGACAATCCTATAGGAATTTTTTTGAGATCAATATTGGTTATTCCCACTCCTTGGTCGCGCATTACGGAGAAAGCGTCTTTAGGTCTTCCCAGGGAATGCATTGATTTATCTTGGGGGTTGATGTAATAGGCCTCTCCGTTTTGTTCTACTCTGAGAACTATTTTGCCTTTGAGTTTGTTTCTTAGTTTGTTGTCATTTGCTTGATTATTGTCAGACCCCGAATCCGGCTCGGTTCCTTTCGGTTCTGCTATTTCTCCTTTGTTGTAATAATAATTCTTGTCTTCTGCTTGGTAATCTTGCCCATCGCTTAGTCTGAATGTGTCTACATCCGCTTCTTCTATGACATTATTTTTGTAGTAGATATTAAATTTATCCTTGGAGTAGTCATTGTTTAATATTTCAAATGATTCTTGGTCTACTTGGGCCGGGATAGGATTCCAGAAATAGAAAACATTGTTGTCGTCTTTGGAGTAAGGAAAGTTGATTATTTGGAAGGAATCGGGGTCTGCTTTGTAAATTACTCTATCTTGTAGGTATACTATTTGGCTGTTCTTTTTGTAATCTCCTTGTATTGTGTGTATTTCTTGTTCTAGTTGGTTTATTTCTTTAATATTTTCCGTACTTGTGGTTATATATCCGTTTACATAATAATTGTTTTTATCCTTGGCCTTATTTGAACTTAAAAGCGAAAACGAATCTAGGTCGACATTTGAAATTTTTTCTATAGACCCGCTATTAAAATAAACATTATCTTTATCCTTTGAATAATAATTATTTATTCTCTCAAAAGTGTTCACATCGCACTCCTCACAAACATTAATCCTTACACCCCCTCTGAAATATTGAATATAATAAACGCTGTTTTTATCTTTGGCAAAATCTCCATAGTAACTATCATTTAAAAATTTAAAGGTATCGACATCTAATTCTTCATGTTTTCTTGATCCATAATAAACATTTTTATTATCTTTAACAAAACCTTGTCCTAAATCCTTAAAAAAATCTGGATTTATATCTGTAATATTTAGATCACAATAATATGTCCAACAATCTTCATAATATACGTTATTTTTATCTTTGGCATAAGTGTCGTTTATCATGGTAAAAGTTTCTACGTCCCCATTTTCTATTATTTCATATTCTGACCAATATGCGTCGCAATAATAAACATTATTTTTATCTTTGGCATAAGTGTCGTTTATTATTTCAATCTCCTCTAAATTAGCTTCTTTTACTAATTCAGACCCACAATATACTCCATCCTCCTTTATATCATAGGCATAGGATGAACCAGCAAAAGCAAAGGAAGTAGACAACAATAACAAAGTTAAAAAGATTGTTTTTTTCATAAAATCCAAATTAATTATAAATAAGTTAAACTATTTTTATTTTAGCAAAAAATAACTAAAAAAGAAATTTAAAAATCTCTATTTTTAATTCACAAAATCTATAAACTCCTTATCAATGAAGCTGATAAAGGGACTGGGTGTTTGAGGGCGGTTATAATGGTCAAACCGGCTATAGCTTAAAAATATTTTTTTTCTGGCCCGAGTCAAGCTAACATAGAAAAGACGCTTCTCTTCCTCCGGGTCAGAAGTTTGGCTGCGGATGGGAAATTTGTAATCATTCACCCCTATAATAAAAATATAATCAAACTCAAGTCCTTTGACCTGATGCGGTGTTACTACCGGCACCTCCCCTTTTTCCAAAGCCAAAAAATCTACTCCCTTATTAAAAGAGGCGTAATGAATTAATTCCCGAAGCATAACTTCCGGAGGTCGCTCCGGATCATCTTTTTCCTTAAACAAATTAATTAATTGTTTAATAGAGGCAAATCTCTCTTCCTTTTTATCTTCTCGGCCGTAGTAATCTTTAAGCCCTGACTCTTGCCAAATCTGCTCCAAGGATTCGCCGGGGCGTTTATCTTTTACGAGATTTTGCCAAGAATTTATCTGGGTAGCTAATTTGATAAATTTAGAAGAGTGCTTGGCAAAAAGTTTTGCTCTTTCCTGATAGTTTTTTTCTAACTTCTTAACCAAAACTCCCAGCAGATCTACGGTTGCCCAAACATCATCCCGGGCGTCATGGGTAGCTTGAGCCAATCCCAAACTCTCCGCAAGGGTGGTTAATTTATAATTAGGAGATTTAAGAAGCCGTCGGGACAAATCCAGAGTGTCATAATACTCTTTAAAATCAAAGGCTACTTCCTGTCTTTTCCCGTTTTCCTCAATCATGGAAAGGTCAAA
>CAYRJF010000024.1:3539-10607 GCA_964424365.1 uncultured Gammaproteobacteria bacterium
ATCTCCAATAAAAGAAACATTACGATGAGTCTTAGCTAGCTCCTTGACCACCAAATATTCGGATAAATGAGTATCCTGGAATTCATCCACTTGGATGAATTTATACTGGCTTGACCATTTTTTTCTAATTTTCTCATCAGTACACAAAATTTGTACAGTTAAAAAAACCAGTTCATCAAAATCCAGAGCATTCTGGTCTTCCAGAGCTTGTCTATATTCCCGACCGATTTGTATTAAAGTTTCATCTAGTTTATATTCTGTAACTTCGCAACCAATTTCTTTTTCTATTCTATTCAACCTGTAATCATAAAGCTTTTTTAAAATGTCATTTAGATACCTATTTCGATTAAACCCTTCATTACCGGTCAGGCTATAATCCGGGTATTTATCCAAAACAGCTTCCAAAACTTCGGTTCTTTCGGTCTCATCAAAAATAATAAAATCAGAGGCCACCCCGGAGGCTTCCGCTTCCGCCCGAATAAAATAAGCGCAAAACCCGTGAAAAGTCTTGATAGTTAAAGCGTCTATAACTTCTTTGGAGCCGGAGCGATCTTTAATTTTACCGCGCACTTCCTCTGTGGCCCGATTTGTAAAAGTTAAACACAAAATCTCTTCCGGTTTAACGCCGAATTCCAAAGCTTTTACGACCCTTTCAGTTAAAATAGTGGTCTTACCTGTCCCCACCGGAGCCGAAATCAAGTTCACCCCCTTAACCTGATTTATAATTTTTTCTTGTAATTTATTAAACTCCATACTAGCTTTAAGCTTTCAGCTACTAGCTTCTAGCTTTAATTTTTTTAATTCTTTTTTCCTTTCCTTATAACTGGGTATGGTTTAAGCCACTAAGTCCCAAAAAAAGTATCCTTCGACAAACCCCCTTCGACCAAACTCAAGGCAAGCAGGGCAGGTAAAAAATAAAATAAGTAAAATAAGTATCTCTGCAAATCGATATATATCGGCCTTTGGCTGGAATTAACTAAAGTCACGAATGAAATAAGTATGAAAAGTAAATTAAGTGGTTCTATGATAAATTATAATTTTAACTTTTTCACTGTCATTTTGCATTTTGAAATTTGCATTTTGCATTTATGTGTTTAAGTTCTTTCCTTCTCTCTTGATAATCCGGAATGGTTTGGTTAACTAAATCCCAAAACTTTTTTGAGTGATTCAATTCTTTTAAGTGGCAAAGCTCATGAACCACAATATATTCACTTAGCTTGTCCGGTAAATTTATCATTTTATAGTTAAAATTCAAGTTTCCTTTACTAGAGCAACTTCCCCATCTGGTTTTTTGGTTCCGAATAAAAATCTTTTGGACCGGAAAATTATAAAATTGATTAAACAAATTTACTTTGCGCTCCACTAGAGATCTAGCCTTTTCTTTTTGGGCTAAATACTCTTTCCGCCTAGAATGATTTAATCTGCTTGCCTGATTATTGCGGGGGACCCTCTTATAAATCCAGGTTATTTTGGCTTTTAAAAATTCCTCTCCCTTTTTTAAGCTAATAAAAAAAGGAACCGTCACTACCACTTCCCCGGTATTATGAACGGCCACTTTTAAATTTTTGGCTCTCTTGTGTTTTCTGATCTGATAATAAATTTTTTTATCCTTGTAAACTAAAAATTTCTCCGACATCCTTTAATAGCTTTCAGCTTTTGGCTGCTAGCTTTTAGCTTTAATTTTTTATTCCAATTCTTTCAACAGTTTGGAGAGTTTAATCACAGCCACCCCGGTTACCTCGTCCGCGGCTCCGTAGTAAATATACAAGTTGCTTTTTATTTTTTCCGCCCCGCAGGGAAAAACCACATTGGGAACCAGGCCTTTTTTCTCAAAATCGGCCAAGGGCTCAAAAATAGGATAATCTATCCGGCTTTTAATCTTCCTGGGGTCTTTAAGATCCAAAAGTATGGCACTTACCCGGTAAATGGAATCCTTTTCCGAAATGCCGTGATAAAGCATCAGCCAGCCTTTTTTGGTTTTTAAAGGAGGGCAAGAAAGTCCGACTCTTTTGCCGTCCCACCTGCCCTTTCGGGGCTTAACCAAATCTGTGTTTTCCAGCTCGCTCCTGTCTTTGAAATTCAAGGTGTTAGTTAAAGAAACATCAATGCTATTTTGCAGGCGATGAAAAATCGCGTATTTGCCCATTACTTTCTCCTCTAAAATACAAGCATCTTTATCATCGCTTCCGGGAGGAGAAATAAGTCTGGGTTTATCCCAATTCCACTCTTTTTTCAAAAATTCCCGGACTGTAATGCGCGTCATGGCTACCCGTGGCACTTCCACTCCGTTAAAAGCGGTATAAAGCATGTAGATATAATTTCCCACCCGGGTCAGCCGAGGGTCTTCGCACCCGGAATTGCCGTTTTCTATTTTCTTTACTTCAAAATCCTCCCGAGGGGTATAGATAGGATAATTCAATCTCTCTTCAATGGTTACCCCGTCTGCGCTCCGGGCATAACCTAAAACCGAAGTATTGTCCTCAGACATCGCCCGATAAATCAAATGAACTTTACCCTTGAGGGTAACGGTTCCGGGATTAAAAACCGCCTTGGACTCCCAGGAATTGTCCTTATTTGGTTTTAATAAAGGCCCTCCGGGAACTCTGTGAAATTTAATAGGATCTGTGGGTTTTTTTAAAATATTTTTGAGCAAATCATTTAAATCAAAACCGGCCCGGCAAGTGGTGGTGTCAGCCGCTCCATAATAAATCTGCAATTTATTTTTTTCTATCAGGGCGCCGCTCGGGAAAACAATATTGGGCACCTCCCCTTTAAGTTCATAATCCTCTTCCGGATTCAACAAGGTGGCCTTGGTCTTACCTAAAATTTTTAAAGGGTTTTTTAAATCTAATAAAACCGCCTCCACACCAAAAGAAGGGCTGGAAGTAAAATAATTTTTGATATAAGAATAAACCAGTAACCAACCTTTAGAGGTTTTAACCGGAGGAGCTCCGAATTCAACCTGATCATTGGCTCTCCTTTGCAGGGGTAGGGTGTAGGTATTGATATCGGCCTTCCATTTATGCCAATAAGCTTCTTCCCAGATTTGATTTTCTTTTTCAAAAGGAGCTAAGCAAATCTTGGAAGGAGGCATATCAGTGTCCACGGTTAAGGCCCCCCAATACTTCCCCTTAATCTTTTCCGGAAATAAGCTCATAGCTTTGGAATTAAAGGGGGTCACAAGCCTTTTTTTCTCAATATTTTTCAAATCCCGGCTGATAGCTACGGCAATTTTAATTCCGGAAGGAGTAAAAGGATAATTGGAAACCGCGGTATAAAAAATATAATATTTATCCCCGATTTTAACTACCCTGGGGTCTTCACAGCCGAACTTCTCCCAGCTATATTCCGGTCCAATAAATTGTTCTCGATTTTTAAAATTTCTTCCATCCTTACTGATTGCTCTGCCTACTGTAGAAAGCTTCATGTCTGTGCCGGCATGATGAATATCCGGGGACAAGGCCCTATAAAACAAATGGGTCTCGCCCTCATGTTTAACCGGGCAACCATTAAAAGCGGCCACCGCCTCCCAACTATTTTTTTGATTGGGCTCCAGTAAAGGATTTTTAGGGTCTCTTTGGGCTATTAACATATAATATTAGCTTCCAGGTATTAGCTTTCAGCTTTTAGCTTATTAAGTTAAGGTAACTTTGGTTAATTTCGGGGTGTTGGAAGCTACTAATTCTTTTAAAAAATTGTTTAGGCGGGCGGTGGCTACGCAGGAAAACTTATCCGCTCCTCCATAATAGACAAATAAATTATCCTCTTGCACCGTAGCTCCGCAAGGATAAACCACTCCGGCTTTATGCCCGTCATTCTCATACCATTCCACCGGCTCGATTATAGGCTCGCCGGATCGGCAAATAACTTTACTGGGATCTTCCAAATCCAGGAGCATAGCCCCAATTTTATACCTTCCCGGATCCTGTCTGCCTACGGCCTGATAAATAGTCAACCAACCTTCTCTAGTCTTAATCGGAGAAGGGCCTACCCCCACTTTTTTACTGTCCCACATTAAGGGCCTGGGAGGAATATAAAATTCATTCCTAAGGAAGGTTTTACCGTCAAAATCCAAGCTATCCACATAATCCACTAAAATATTGGGATAAATCCGGTGAAAAATCACGTATTTTCCGTTAATTTTCTCTGGTAAAATACAGGCATTCTTATCTATCACTCCGGGGCGGGAGATTAGAACCGGCCGAGTCCAATTGGCAAATTTTTTATTTAAAAAGTCTTCCGTGCTAATAGAGCTAATCGCCACCCGGGGAGGGTGAGCTCCGTCATAGGCGACATATGTTAAATAATATCTTCCTTCTAGCTCCACAATCCGAGCATCTTCACAACCCCCGCAACCTCCGCCGGACATATATTTAACCGCCTTCTCGGGATCTATGGGGCCAACTCCGCCTTCAAAAGCTTCGCGGGCCTTGTAAACCGGCGCTTCCCAACGCTCCTCAATATTGGTTCCGTCTGAGGTAACCGCGCAACCCACCGAAGAAAGGAAGTTAGGGCCCAAGGCCCGATACAAAACATAAGATTTTCCATTCTTGCGCATAGCAGTGGGGTTAAAAGTTCCGTCCCTTTCCCATTTGTTTTTCTGCCGGGGCTCTACAATCGGATTTCTCTTGCTTTTGCGCATTTTTAAATCTCTCTTGTCCTCCTCTTTCTCCTCCGCCGGCTCGGGATACCAAGCGCGGGGCAAAGTTAAAGAAAAAAATTCTCCTTGGCTGTTTTCCCAATAAGAAACCAACTTTCCTCTTAAAAAAGTAATGCCCACGGGCTTAATGCTGTCCTTTTTAAGTTCTCCGGTTTGTTTCCAAAGCGGTGATTTGCTCCTCCAGATTAATTTTTTAGGATCATTTTTACTAAACAAAGCCAAGCCCAAAGAATACTTACCTTTCTTGTCCCGGGCATAATAAAACAAAACTATCCCCTCTTTACGCAAGAAAACGGCGGCGGGTTTGATTAAATTGTTATCAAAAGCGCTCTTACGAGGTTTTAAAAGAGATTCGCGGGAACTGTTCCATTTTTTTAAATCCCGGGAAAAAGCAATTTTTATGTTTTTCTCCCCCCAATACATAACCCGCTGGTCATCATGCCAAAACTCGGGAACCACGGTTCCCGCTTCTTTTAAATTAAAAAAAGAGCCGGTCTCCTTCCATTTTAACAAATCCTGAGATACGGCTCCCAACAAATACTTTTGCCTGCCCCGGGTTTGTTTACAGAGCAAAAAATATTTCTTTTTACCCAATTTGGTAAAACTAAAATCATCAAAGCCGGAGAGGTCGGCTTTTCTTTTAAAAAGGCCTTTCCGGAAAATAGATACCTTCCCGGAGGTTGGTAAAAAACTATACCCATTGGAGCTCTCGGCTATTTTTAAATTGGAGCCGGTTGCTCTTTTGGAAGTATAAAAAACAAAAACTTTCCCCGCATCCCCGATTACTCCCAAACCTCTCTTAGGGGAAACTCTTTTCTCAAGCATAGGGACTTTGATTAAAAATAATTTTCTTAATTTAATTATAACACAAAATTGAATTTGCAACCAAACAAATCAATCCCTGAATTGGCGTCCTCTGTAAAAATAAACAGGTAATAAATTCTTTTCTTTGAACTTATTCTCTACCTCAAACTCGGGAAAAGACCAGGCCTCCACAACCACCAAAGCTTCATCCCGGAGTTCTTTATAAAATTTAGCAACTAAACGATTGTAGCATTTATTTAAAAGAAAAACGAAAACTACATCAGCCCGACTCAAATCCTCGCGAAAAAAATTACGAAACTTGATTTGGACATTTTGATAAACCTTGGGATGAAACAACTTTCGCAAACGAGCGATAAAATAAGGCAGAAGCGAAATCTCGAGGCCCACCGCCTTGATCTCCGGGTTTTTCCGCGCCAAAGCAAAAAGAACCGACCCGTCTCCGCAACCCAGATCATAGATCGTCATTCCTTTTTCCAAAGGAATAATTTCAGTTAATTCCTGTCTTTGCTTTTTTTTAGTGGGAAGCCAAGGCGCGGCGGAAACCGCCCCCCAAGCAAAGGTAAACAAAATCAAAAAACCCAGAATATATAAAATAATCTCCATACTTTTATTTTACTCTCCTGCTAAAAAACTGGCAACCAAACAAGAAAAAGGGTATAATATCTAAAAATCAAACATCAAACATCAAAATGCAAAATGATAGAGAAAAATAAAAATTTTAAATTTTGATTTGTCATTTTGATTTTTGAGTTTTAACTTTTAACTTTATAATATGCCTATATTGTTGTGGATCATAATTGCCAGTTTGTTAATGAGTCTCTTCGCCTGGATCGGACTTTTTACTTTAATTTTGTCGGAAAAACACTTGAAAAAAATAATTCTACCTTTGGTAGCTTTCTCCAGCGGAGCCCTCTTGGGCGGAGCTTTTCTGCACATGATTCCCGAGTCCATTGCCGAAGCCGGGCTGGGTTTAAACATTTTTCTAATAGTGCTTCTGGGATTTGCCCTTTTCCTGCTCCTGGAACAGTTTATTTGCTGGCACCATTGCCATCTTACCCCCTCGGAACATAAAAAACCGGTTACTTATCTGATTTTAATCGCGGACGGAGTGCATAATTTTATCGGGGGTATTGCCATAGCCAGCGCCTTTTTAGTTGACATTCAGTTGGGTATGGTTACTTGGGTGGTGGCGGCCGCTCACGAAATCCCTCAAGAATTGGGAGATTTCGGAGTTTTGGTCCATGGGGGCTGGGCCAAGAAAAAGGCCTTGCTGTTTAATTTTCTCTCCGCCTTAACCATGCTTATAGGAGGAGTGCTGACTTATTTTTTATCCGGCTTTGTAAACGTGATTTATCTGCTTCCTTTTGCCGCCGGCAACTTCATTTATATTGCCGCTTCCGATTTGATCCCGGAAATCAAACACAACCAAAACCTTAAACAAAATCTTCTTCATTTTATATTTTTTTTACTGGGTATCGGCCTTCTTTGGTCGGTTAAAATGATATTTTAGCTGCCCAAATTTCCCGCGGAGCTCAGTCTCTAGTCTGCGTTAGTCCGCAAACAAATAAAATTTGTTAAAAAAA
>CAYRJF010000025.1:0-10169 GCA_964424365.1 uncultured Gammaproteobacteria bacterium
TTCTCTTGTTTATCCATATTCTCCAATCACATAACACGTAACACATATCACATAATATTAAAGTTACGTGTTCTATGTTATGTATTCTATGTTACGTGTTACATGCTATTTAAATTTTATTCCTTCTCCGCCTCTTTGTCAAAATAGTATTTTAATATCTTTTTGGTTATAGGCACAGAAGTATAAGTCCCTTCTCCTCCTTCCTCAACTAAAACCGTTACCACTATCTCCGGATTGTCGTAAGGGGCAAAACAAGTAAACCAGGCGTGGGGATCTTTCCCGTGGGACCATTGGGCGGTTCCGGTTTTACCCGCCACTTCCACCGGCAAATCATTAAGACTGCGAGCGCTACCATAAGCAACAGTCCGGCGCATCCCCTGACGAATAACCCCTAGATTATACTGATCAATAAAATCTTGGCGAATAACTTCCGGTTTTATCTCCTCTTTTTCTCCCGCCGGCTTGGAAACCGCCTGAACTACTTGAGGCTTATAGAGAGTACCGTAATTAGCAAAAACCGAAGTAAAATTAGCTACCTGCAAGGGGGTAACAAGTAAAAACCCTTGCCCGATAGAAAGATGATAAGTGTCACCGATATACCAGGGCTCTTCGAACTTCTCCTCTTTCCATTCGCGACTGGGGAGAAAACCGTCTGCCTCTGCCGGTAGATCAATCCCGGTTTCCTCTCCCAGGCCGAAAAGTTTATCATATTCCAAAATTCTTTCCAGTCCCAAACCGGTAAAATCTTTATACCCTCCGCCAATATAATAGAAGAAGGAGTTAACAGACTGGGCTATTGCCTTCCTAATGTCGGTTCTTCCGTGTCCACCGGCTTTCCAGTCCGGAAAAAACCATTGTCCAATTCTGATACCGCCAACACTATTAATGGTGGTATTTTCCGAAATCACTCTTTCTTGTAGTGCCGCCACACCAATTACCGGCTTAATAGTAGATCCGGAAGGATATTCTCCTTTGATAGCCCGATTAAACAAAGACTTATCCTCGCTTTGGGAAATTTCTTCGTATTCCTCAGAAGTAAGCCCTCGGGAAAAAATATTATTATCAAAACTGGGTAAACTAAGAAGCGAAAGTATCCGACCATTTTGAGGGTTCATCACGACCACAGAAGCTTTTTCCAACTCTTTTTCAGTCAAACTTTTTTCTACTATTTTTTCCACTTGGGCCTGCAAATCGGTGTCCAGGGATAAAAAAATATTAGAACCGTTTCGCGCCGGCTCTTCACTAATAATTCTTTTTTCTTTGCCCAGGGCGTCTACTTCAATTCTTTTTTTCCCTTTGTCCCCCCTCAAGACATCTTCCCAGCTATATTCCACCCCGGTTTTGCCGATATAATCAATCGGGGAGTATCCCTCGGAATTATTTTTTAGCTCTTCCGGGTTGATTTTGCCGATATAACCTAAAATATGGGAAAGTGATTCTACCTGAAAATTTTGGGAAATTTTTTCGGTTTTTATTTCCCCTTCTTCTGTAATTTGTTTCTCTTCCTCAATAACAAATTGATTTAGATACTTTCTCTGATTTTTGTCAGTCAATACAATCCCGGGCATCTCCCGAGTCTTAAGCATTAATTTCATGGCCTTGTTATAAGCTATATTATCAGCCACCATTATAGGCTCATAAGCCTCTAGAGAGTAGATATTAATCTCCTCCAATTCCCGATTCATTTTTTCCGTCGCTTTATCATCTTCCAAAATTTCCGCTATTTTTTTAATCAACTGATTCCTTTCCCCTTCTTCCTTGGGCATATCTCCCGGAATAAAATAAAGAACAAAATTGGCTACGTTTCTAACCAGGGGCTTGCCATTCTGATCATAAATTATCCCTCTTTGCGGCTCAATTTCTTTAACTCGAATTCTGTTTCCCTGAGCCATAGCGCTATAATAATCCCCCTGCCAAATCTGGAGCCAAAAAACCCTTCCCAGAATTAAACAAAGCATCAGCAACACAAAACCCCCGATCAGCTTCAATCGGTCAAAATTAAAAGTCAAACGCATAGTTTCTCCGTTTTGCTCGCCGGAAATAAAGGAATCTTCCGTCCACTCCAGTTGATAGGAATAGCTCCGCAGTTTCCGATATCTGGGTTTTTCCGGCTTAACCACAAAAGGATCTTCTTTTTTCTTTCTCCCGGGCATAAAAACTAAGACAAATAATACTTATTTTACCTATTTCCTAATAAAAACTTCGTTAAATCTGGTGCTTAAAAAATTAAATAAATAAAAAGAAAGTAAAACCGCCACTCCATTGACAAGTAAACTTTTACCCAACAATACCGCGGTTTCTTTGCCGGCTAAAAAAAATTCTGAACCGGCTGAGTAAAAATCTAATATAAAAATCAACAAACGGGGAAAAAGCTCCAAAAAGATTATCGCGGAAACTATTAAAGCCAAATAGGAATACAAGGAACGATTAGTAAAAAACTTAGCCAAGAGAAATTGGCTTAAAAGGGCCACCAAAAGAAAACTTAACAAAAACACGCCAAAAGTTTGAAAATAAAAAATATCGTAGAAAAATCCCAGACCCAAAGCCCAGCCAAGCCCCCAATAAAATCCGCTCAATTCTAAAACAAAAATTAAAATTATTAAGCCCAAATTCAGAAAACCCGGCCAGCCCCAAAAACCGTTTAAAACCGAAATTTGCAAACCAAAGGTTAACAAAATAAAAAAAAGATGAATAATAATCCTCAAAGTCATGGCTTCAAAAATTAATCAAGTGAAAATTTAATAATCATGGTATTAAAACCGTAACCAGAGATAGTCCTCGCAGATCAATTAAGGGCTCGATTACAGCTTCTTGCCACATCTGGTTAGAACTTTTTTTTACGCTCACCACTTTCCCTAAAATTGAACCGGCCGGAATATTTTCTTCTAAGCCCGAAGTTACGACTAGTTCTCCTTCGGAAATTTCAGCGGTCTGGGGAATAAAACTCATTTTCATAGTCAAGCCCAGATCTCCCTCCAACAAACCGCTGGTTTCTTTTCTGTTCTGAAGCGAGGCGGCCAAACTAGAGTCATGGTGAGTCAAAAGCAAAACCTTGGAAGTGCTTTCTTTAACCTGATTAGTTTTTCCCAAAACAATACCTTGATTATCCACTACCAAAAGACCTTTTTTGAGTCCGTCTCTCTTTCCTTTATCAATAATAACACTGGGGGTTTTTTCTTCCGGATTTAAGGAGTAACCCGGTGAAATTACCCGAGCCATAATCCGTTCATAATCTTTGTCCTCGAAAAAATCCAAGAATTTTTTTAGCTCCTTATTTTCTTCCTCCAGGGCTTTGAGTTGAGCATTTTCGGCCAAAAGTTTATTTTTCTCTTTAAGTAAACGCTCTTTTTCGGCGCAACAATTTTCTTTTTCTTCTTGATTATAAAAATCTTGACGCTCTAATGCGATCCAACCATAAACTTTCCGGACCGGATAAGAGCCCCAAGACAAAATCCGAGATTCTATCGGAGTTATAAGTCCGGAAAAATGAAGCCCCGCCAGCATTACCAAAAACACTAAAAAAAATATAATTTTCCGATAATTTAATTTAATCATGTTTTAGCAATTTCCAATATCTAATATCAAACTTTAATTTTGATATTTGATTTTTGCATTTTGATTTTTTTATCCTTCACTCCCGGCGCTTAATACTTTGTTTAAGAGATCAATATCATCCAATAAAATGCCGGTTCCCCTGACTACCGAAGTCAAAGGGTCATCAACAATTTTAACGGAAATTTTAGTGGCGTTGGCTATCTCTTGATCCAGACCGCGCAAGAGCGCCCCTCCCCCGCTCAAATAAATACCCTGCTCATAAATATCCGCCACGAGCTCGGGCGGGGTTTTTTCCAGAGTAGTTTTAATATTGTCTATGATTATATTTACGGTTTTGCCAATCGCCTCTCTGACCTGGGCGTCGCTTAAAGTTACCGCTTTGGGAAGTCCGTTTAAAAGATCTCTGCCCTTAACCTCCATCTCTAGAGAATCTTTTAAAGGGGTGGCGGATCCGATTTTAACTTTAATGTTTTGAGCCACCTGCTCTCCGATTAAAAGATTAAATTCCTCTCTCATATACTCAACGATATTAGCATCAAAAGTGTCTCCGGCGCTGCGCAGACATTTCCAAGTTACCACGCCGCCCAAAGAAATTACCGCAATCTCCGTGGTTCCGCCTCCAATATCAATCATCATATTGGCGACCGCCTCTGTAATGGGCAATCGGGAGCCGATAGCGGCGGCCATAGACTCTTCCACTAAAAAAACTTTCCGGGCCCCGGCTGACTTGGCCGCGTCTTCAACCGCTTTTTTCTCTACTTCGGTTATTTCCAAAGGGATTCCGATTATCATTCTGGGTCTGGGGGTAATAGTAAAATTCTCGCTATGGACTTTATTTATAAAATGCTTAATCATCTTCTCGGTAATTTCAAAATCGGAAATCACCCCGTCCACCAAGGGCTTAACCGCCCGAATATGATAAGGGGTTTTCCCCACCATTTTCCGAGCATCCTCTCCCACAGCCAAAATCTCGTCCGTCCGCACGTTTACCGCCACTACACTGGGCTCATTGATTATAATCCCCTTATCTCCGGTGTAAACCAAAGTATTTTTGGTCCCCAAATCAATCCCCAAATCCTTACTAAATTTTCCCAATAATTTATTAAACATTTTTAAGTTCAAAACTCAAAGCTCAAAAGTCAAAATTTACCCTGTCAAATAAAATTTACAAATAAATTTTATCCCTTCGGGATATTTAACAGGGCGAGCAACTCAAAAGTTAAAATTATTAATTATTTTGAATTTTTACTTTGTCATTTTGCATTTTGAGATTTGCATTTTGATTTTTAATTTTTTCCCTTCACCCTTTCCAAAATTTTATCCATTTTCACCAATTCCGCCTCCTCATTATCCCGTCTCTTATACTCAACCGAATCTTTCTCCAAAGTCTTTTTGCTAATCACGAGTCTAATCGGACAGCCAATCAAGTCCGCGTCTGCAAACTTTTCTCCCGCGGCCACCTCTTCCCGATCATCATACAATACCTCCACTCCTTTTTCGGTCAACTCCCGGTAAATCTCGTCTGCTTTCTGATTTTGACCCAAAGAAACTAAATGAACTTCAAAAGGAGCCACTGCCTCCGGCCAAATTACACCTTTATTATCATTGTACTGCTCCACTATGGCAGCCATGGTGCGATCTACTCCTATGCCGTAACAACCCATATAATAATACTTTTCTTCCCCCTTCTTATTTGTAAAAGTAGCCTTCATTTTTTTACTATAATGGTGGCCCAGTTGAAAAATATTTCCCACCTCAACTCCTCTTTTCTCTTTTAAAGTTTTACCGTTTTCCGCTAAATACCCGGCCTGAGCCATGGCAATATCTCCTTCCAGATTAGGTTTATAATCCCGATCAATGTTCATATTTAAATAATCTCTATGCTTTTTATTGGCTCCGCCGTAAGCATTTTTAATGGTCCTAAGAGAATCGTCAGCGACTAACATAACTTTTTCACCAATCCCGACCGGGGAAATAAAACCCGGTTCGCTTCCTAATTTTTTTATTTCTTCCTCACCGGCATGTCTTAAATCATTAGAGCCGGTCAAATTCATCAATTTAGTCTCGTTTACCTCCAGGTCCCCCCTGATTATAGCTAAAATAAACCTATCTTTATCATCTACATATAAAACATCTTTAATTTGTTGCCACATAGGCAAACCATGAATTAACCCCTCTTCCATGGTTTTACCTCTAACAGCTTCCACTTCTTCCAAGGGTTTTTCCTTTTCTGCCAGATTTTTTTCCTCTTTTTTAAAAACCGCTACATCTTCATGAGCCGCATAATCACTGTCTTCTGTAATTAAAAATCTACTTTCTCCCGCCTCGTTTTCCAAAACAAATTCGTGGCAATAATCACCGCCTATATATCCGTTATCCGCCTCAACCTTGACTACATCAAGTCCCAGTTTTTTAAAAATCTTAAAGTAAGTTTCTGACATATTCTCATACTCTTTTTGAAAATCTTTTTCATCCGCATGAAATGAATAAGCGTCTTTCATTAAAAACTCCCGAACACGTAACAAGCCTCCGCGAGCCCTTAATTCATCTCTGAATTTCTGAGAAAACTGATAAATATTAAAAGGTAAATCTCTATAGCTAATATTAAAACCTCTTACCAAATCAACCATCATCTCCTCGGCAGTGCCCCCTAAAGCGAAATCTGTTCCATTTCTGTCTTTTATAGTCATTAACTCAAACCCGACTGAATCAGTTCTGTTAGTCTCCTTCCAGAGATCTAGAGGATGCAAAACCGGGGTAATTAACTTTATAGCGCCGGACCTATTCATTTCTTCCTCGATCAATTTCACAATATTATCTCTAACTCTCATTCCCAAAGGAAGAAAATAATATCTGCCCGCAACAGACTCACGAATAAAACCGCCCTGATACAATAATTTATGACTTTTAATTTTAATATCGGAGGAAATTGTTTTAGTTGTTTTAGTAAAGAGTTTTGATTGACGCATAGGTTTGAAATTATATGTTAGATATTTGAAACCAGGTAGAGGCGTACAAATTTTTTGTACAATTAGCTTTATTTTAAAAATATTGATATATTTTCATATTCTTAATTCTATCAAAAATAATAATTCTGTCAAAGTCAATTACAAATACACATTTTAAAAAAACCTAATCTAGCATGGCTCGATTAGGCTTTCGTAAGGAGTTGCTGAATAAATATATCTAACTTCTTTTTTCCCAAAAAACCAATAAGGGCGAGGCCAGGAAGATAGAGCTGTAAGTACCGATAAAAATACCGATCAAGAGAGCCAGGGCAAAATCCTGGATAGAGGCTCCTCCCCATAAAACAATCGCCAAGAGAACCAACATAGTGGTTACAGAAGTATTGATAGATCTAATAATATTTTGATTTATACTGGTATTAATAGTGCCGGCAAAATTTTCTTCGCTCTTAGGCAAGTTCTCCCGGATACGATCAAAAATCACAATAGTGTCATTAACACTATAACCCAAAACAGTTAAAATCGCGGCAATAAAAGCGGAATTGATCTCCATGCCGTAAAAGTAACCCAAAAGGGAAAATATACCCAAAACAATCAAACAATCATGAACCAAAGTGATTACCGCGGTAATTCCGTATTTCCAAGAGGCAATGGGCTTGGACACCTTTCGAAAAGCCCAGGCAATGTAGGCAATAATAGCTAAAATCACCAAAACCACGGCGTAAAAAGATTTTCTTTTTAAAGTTTCTCCAATAGAGGGCCCTACAGAGTTAAAGCTCATTTCCTCAATTTCTCCGTACTCTTCCCGGCTAAAATTCCTTAATTCTCCCAAAACCGCTTGATGAGTTTCTTCGTCGGTTTCTTCAAATCTTAAAATTAATTCCTTGTCTCCGGAAGGTTGAACTACCAAACTTCCCAAATTTAAATCCGAAAGCTCTTCCTTGATTTCGGTTACAGTCGGAGTTTGTTTCTCAAATTTCACATCCAGGGAGCTTCCTCCGACAAAATCAATTCCGAAATTTAAACCCCAAACCGCCATAAATAAAATAGAAAGCCCGACCAACAAAATGGAGATACTGAACCAAATTTTTCTTTTAGGTATAATGCTCAATTTCATAAAATTATTTTATTCCAATTATTTTATTATTTAACCATTTTTTAGGTAGCAACAAGAATAAATATTTAGTCACGATCATGGCAGAGAAAAGAGAAACTAAAATTCCTATACTCAAAGTAATAGCAAAGCCCCTAACCAAAGTAGTGGTGAACTGAATTAAAATAAAACAAGTAATTAAAGTGGAAATATTACCGTCTCTAATGGAGGGCCAGGCTCTCCTAAATCCTTCTTTAATAGAACTGTCTATGTCCTTGCCTCTTCTAAGCTCTTCTTTAAATCTTTCAAAAATCAAAACATTGGCATCAACCGCCATACCCACAGACAAAATAAATCCGGCTAATCCGGCTAAAGTTAAGGTAATGGAAAGCAACTTGAAAATCGCTAAAACCAAAATTCCGTAAATTGTTAAGGAGACCACCGCTAAAAGACCGGGGTAGCGATAAATGGCGAGCATAAATAAAGCCACTAAAAGAAGGCCTATAATCCCGGCTTTTAAACTGTTCTCCACTGAAACGCTTCCCAAAGTGGGTCCCACGGTTTTTTGACTTATTAAAGTAATGGGCACCGGCAGAGCACCTTCATTCAATCTCTGGGTTAAATCCTTGGCCTCCTGAACAGTAAAATCTCCGGAAATCACCGCTTGTCCCCCGCTAATTTTTTCATTGACCGTGGGAGCGCTAATTACCTCTCCGTCTAAAAAGATAGCTACTTTTTTATCAATGTTACGCTCGGTTATTTCCGCAAAAAGCTCTGAACCTTCGTCGTCAAACTGCAAAGCCACCTGGGCCTGTCCGGTCCTGCCCCACTGCAGAGAGGCGCTATCCAAATATTTTCCGGTTAACTCCGTGTTTTCCCACTGCATTTGCGGCTCTACAAACTCGCTTTTGCTTTTGGTTTTAATTAAAATATCATCAATTTTATATTCTTTAACCTCCCTTTCGTCTTGTTTATAAATTAAATGATAGCCGAACTTGGTTTCCACTACATAAGAAATGGTACCCACTTCCTGATTATCAAAAACTGTGTCGCTAAAGGGCTTAACCATATCACCTCGACTAAACCAGCCCAGATCGCCTCCACTTTGCTCAGCTCCCGGTTCGGTAGAGTTCTCTTTAACCAAAGATTCAAAATTCTCCGGAGTGGCCTGCTCTTTTATTTCTTTAATTTTTTCTAAAGCTTCTTCTTTAGATAAGCCGTTATCACAACCTTCCGCCCCCTCATAACAAATCAATAAATGATTGGCTTTTACTTCTTCAGCTGTTTCTCCGGTAAATTCATTGGTTTTTACTCTTTCTTCTTCCAATTTTACTATTAAATATCCTGAATCTGTTTCAATCAAATCTTCAAAAACTTTACCCTCTTCCAAATCCTTGATCTTTTCCGTGATCCGGGGCTCGCCGGCGCTGTCCAACCACCTAATTTCAGTATTGCCGGCTTCATCGTATTCTTTTTTGAGTGCCTCAAAATCTCCTCCGGACAAAGCTTTGCCCAAAGCTTCTTCCGCTTTTTCTTCCGCCTTCCTGTTATAGCTTTCTATTTCCTTTTTTTGTTCCTCGGTTAACTCCTGGGTCTCACCACCCGGTTCTTTAAACTCCAAAAGCGGAGTTTTCCCAATCATCTCAATTGCCTTGTCCACATCCTTGATCCCGGCCAAATCGGCAATAATCCGATATTCGCCCTGAGCGGTTTTTACTTTCCTGACTTCTGGCTCGCTTACTCCAAAAACATTGACTCTTCTTTCAATTACATCCCTAACTCCTTCAACCGCGGACTCCTCTTTACCTTGAGGGACTTGGCTGACATCAGCTTTGTACACCAAATGCGTGCCTCCCTGCAAATCCAAGCCCAAACTATACCCGATCTCTTTGGTCTGGGGAAGCTGAACCGTTCCTCCGGTTTTTCCGGAAAGCCAATCTACGCCCTGATTATAATATTTACCTCCGTTAATCAAGAGACCTCCCAAAGTTAAAAACACAATTAAAAGAAAAACCTGCCAGACTCTACCCCTGGCAGTGTTAGGCCTAATTATCCTTTCCAAAATATTTTTCTCTTCTGATTTTTTTTCTTCTGACATAAAAAAATAAAGATATTAATCTTCATAAATCCGCGTGGTTCCGCACTCTATTCCGCGCAAATTCCGCGAACGAAAAAATTTTTAATTTATTTCGATAAATTATCACAAAAAATTAGAAAATGCAAGGCAAAATTGACTCTGTAAAATTTAGTGTGGTGGAAAAGTTGATTTAACCCAATAAAAAATTGGTTAAAATAGACTTTCACATCTCTTCTTTTTAAAAGTCCCCTCTAGAGAGGGGATTTAGGGGTGTGTAATGGGTAAAAAAACAAAAAACAGTGCTAAAACTCCGATTTTACGACTTTTAAAAACCTATTACACCCTCCTAAATCCTCCCTCCAGCCAAAGGCTGACTGTAGGCAAGGGAGGATTTTAAAAAAACCCACCACACTTTTTGACACAAAGCCGGCAAAATTTTGAACATACCGCGGTATGTTCAAAACTGATAACTGAAAAC
>CAYRJF010000026.1:0-10154 GCA_964424365.1 uncultured Gammaproteobacteria bacterium
AAAATATTTAATAGATACTTTTCAAAGAAATTACCGCACTCAATACAAAAAGTTGCTCTTCGTAAACTTTGGATGATTCATGCTACCACCAATATTAATGATCTTAAAATTCCGCCGTCTAATAGGTTAGAATTACTCTCCCCTAAAAAACTCAACAAATACAGTATTAGGATAAACAAACAATGGAGAGTATGTTTTATATGGGACAACGGAAGCGCCAAGGAGGTCGAAATAAAAGATTATCATTAAAAATATATATGACCAAAAAAATAAAACCAATACATCCGGGGGAAATATTGGAAACAGAGTTTCTAAAGCCCTTGAATATATCAAAGTATAAACTGGCAAAAGATATTTCGGTTTCTCCGATTAGGGTTTCCGAGATAGTAAAAGGCAAAAGATCTATTACGGCCAACACCGCGCTTAGGTTGGGCAGATATTTCAATATGTCTCCCGAATTCTGGCTTAACCTGCAAAACCAATACGATCTGGAAAAAGAAACTGATATTTTTAGTAAACGATTGGAAAAAGAAGTCTGCGTAAGGGCTTGATATAATCCGGGCTAAAAAAAGAGTGCTTTAAAGGCACTCTTTTTTTATTTGCAAAGTGTAAATATATCTATAGAGATTTCTCTGGAAAAATCTCTAAGATTATAGCCCCACTTAATAAAATATATACATAATACATAAAAGCCCCACTTCGCTAAAGCTTCGCGGGGCACCACTTCTTTTTTTGTTATTAGGTTAAACTTGTTTTTCAAAGGGTGCCGCGCACCGCGTAGCTCTTGGTGTCAACCAAGAGCGAAGTGGTGGGCCGGGTAGGCCCCGCACCATAAAGGTGCGGGGTAAAATTCGAAGGGCTATCGCGCGTCTCCGCGTCGCTTCAAGGTTCTCACAAGCAATTTTTAAACCTTAGTAAAAAAACCAATGTTAAACCTTTTCAAAATTAAAGCAATCTCTTTTTCATAAAAGCATGACCTGAACTAGATTTTAAATATTTTTCAAAATCATAGGCTTTTTGTTTACTTGAAAAAATACAACACCACTTAAGAACAAGGGGGTTTTTTGTCTTAGTATATTTAACTCCTCCTGAGTTATGTTCCTGTATTCTTCTTTGGAGATGATTTGTTGTTCCTATGTAATAACTACCATCTTTTTTACTTAATAAAATATATACATAATACATAAAAGCCCCACTTCGCTAAAGCTTCGCGGGGCACCACTTCTTTTTTTGTTATTAGGTTAAACTTGTTTTTCAAAGGGTGCCGCGCACCGCGTAGCTCTTGGTGTCAACCAAGAGCGAAGTGGTGGGCCGGGTAGGATTCGAACCTACGAAGCCACAAGGGCGAGTGATTTACAGTCACTTGCAGTTGACCACTTTGCTACCGACCCGTTTAAAATATGTAAAATAATTAAATTAAGTAAAATAAGTGACTATTCTTTTATATTTTAGATATGTTTTACTAATTTTTCAACCCTCGGCTTATTTTATTTCTTAACTTTTAGATTCTTTGGATAATTTTGCGAATTTAATAAAGTATAGTTCCCCCTGGAGGGGGAATTTAAGGGGGTGTAATAGGTTTTAAGTGCTCAAAATTTTTGGTTTTTAATAACATTTTACAACTTTCGAATTTAACACACCCCTAAATCCCCTCTCAAAGAGGGGACTTTTTTCCACGGAAATCTCCAAAGAACCAACTTTTTTAAAACTTATTTTACTTATTTTACTTTTCATACTTATTTTAACCTAGAGCCGACGAGCGGGCTTGAACCGCTGACCTCATCCTTACCATGGATGCGCTCTACCAACTGAGCTACGTCGGCTGAATACAATGCGAATCCGCAAATTTATGCGAATACTGCAAATTCAATTAAGGTTTCTTCTTATAATGCGAATTAAATTATTATTCGCATTAAAAAATTACTCCATTAAATAATTCGCGGGATTCGCATACTAATTCGCGCGTATTCGCATTGTATCTATAAATAAAAATTCCTCTAATCATCTAGAGAAATTTCTGGCCTAAAATAATTATTTCAATTCTTTTATTTGTTTTTTAAATTTTTCAATTTTTTGGTTCTCCGGGTTTACTTCTTCAAGTTTTCCCAGAGTCTCTTCGGCTGATTTTTTATCTTCCAATATTATACTGGTCTCAAGCTTAATGTCAAGGTAGCGGGGGTTATTGGGAGAAATTTCCAAAGCTTCTTTTATATTGGACAAAACTTGATCATACTTTTCCTCCTCTTTATTAAGTAAAGCCAAATAAAAATATATTTTTGCCTTTCTGTCTTCCTCACCTTCTTCCAATAAATTAAGCAAATACTCATAGGTTTCCTTTGCTTCTTTATGCCTTTTGTTGTCAAAATAAATATCTCCCAATTTTTCAAAGGCAAATGAATTTTTGCTGTCTAGGCCTATTACCTTGATCAATTTATTTTCGATTTCTTCATAGTTTTCTTTAGGGTTTAAATTACTAACCTCATCCATTAAGGTTTCTACTTGATTCTCTTGTTTTTCCTCTCCGGATTTCAATTCTTCGTCATAATGATTTTTCATTTCTTTTAACCTTCCATAATATCTCTCTCCCCAACTAAAAAATTTATTAAAAACCGAGCTTAAACCGTTTTTTATTTTCAAAGACTTCCCGTAAATATTACGCTTGATACGATTGCCCGCTATCATCTCTTTAAACTTTCCTTCTTTTTCAGAAGGAATGTTATCCACATCCAAATTAGCCAAAACTGAAAATTTTCTAGCCACTATTACAATAATCGCGATAAGACAAGCTAAAATTAAAATTAAGGGAATTATATTATACATATATCAAATTTTTAAGAATCCAGGATAATTCGGGCAATCTTATAAAACTCCGCCGTCTTCAAACCGGCGCCGCCGATTAAGCAACCATTAATGCCCTTGAGCCGGGATATCTCTTGAATATTTTTACCATTAACACTTCCGCCGTAAACAAACAAACATTTATCCCAAAACTTTTCTCCTTTTATTTTTTTTATTAACTGTGCAATAATTTTATACACTTCTTCCAAGTCCTGATTTCTTATAACCTCTCCGGTCCCGATCGCCCAGATCGGTTCATAGGCAAAAATTATTTTTTGGCCCGTCTTCAAACTTACTTTTTCCAAAAGATGGGAAACCTGTTTTTCCAGAATTTTTTTGACTCTTTTTTTGTTTCTATCCTCCTTGGTCTCTCCCAGACAAACTATCGGAGTTAATTCTTTTTTCTCTAAAACTTTTTTTAGCTTCAAATTAATCAAATTATAATCTTCGCCCAAATATTGCCTTCTTTCCGAGTGGCCCAAAATCACATATTCACAATTGACCTCTTTCAAACCCCGGGGAGAAACCTCTCCGGTATAAGCGCCTTTATCTTCCCAAGCCGAATCCTGGCTTCCCAATTTCAAATTAGAATCTTTCAAAATATCGGAACACTGATATAAGGATAGAAAGTCCGGACAAATAACAACCTCCTTGCTTGAAAAATCTTTAAATTTTTTAACCATTTTCAAAGCCAGCTTTCGGCTTTCTTCCACGCCCAGCTCCATTTTCCAATTAGCTATCACAATTTTTTGAAAATTATTTTCTAACATATTTGTATTATAGCAAATTTTTTAAAGCTTTCCAATCTACCACTTATAACTTTTATAAGACCATTTAATTAGCTCTTCGGTTAAGCTAAATCTTTCTTTTTTTGACTCAGCCCCCAAAACCACGGAAATTAAATAATTACCATCATTCTGAAATCCTCCCACAAAGCAATATCCGGCCTCCTCATTATAACCCGTCTTACCTCCGATTAACTCCATCCCTTCTACCGGAAAAAATTTTAATAAGTCATCAGTGGATTTAATTTCTTTTTCTCTTCCTCCTTTGGTTTCAAATTCATACTCCGGGAGACTAACCGCCTCGCGGATTCGATCTTTTTCCAGAGCGACTTGGGTGAATTTAGAAATCTCCCAGGCAGTAGAAATATTCTCCGAGTTTAAACCCGTGGCATCTTTAAAATAAGTCTTCTTAAAACCCATAACTTTTGCTTTTCGGTTCATCTTTCGGGCAAATTCCTCTTCGGTTAATCCGGTAGAATGAACCAGAGCCGCGGTGGCGGTGTTTGCAGAGGCAACCAAGCTGGTTTTGAAAAGATCTTTTACTTTTACCCGTTCCCCTAAAAACAAATAAATCTTACCTCCCTCTCGTCTGTCTTTCTCTGTAATTTTATAATAAGATTCCCAATCCGGACTTGTTTCTAAAAAAACCAAAGCGGTCATCAGTTTGGTAATACTGGCTATGGGAAAGGATTTATTTTGTTTTTTTCTCCAAAGAGCCCTTGAGCTATAAACATCCCGAACCACACCGGCCTGAGCATTTATTTCCGGAGTGCTTGTGGTTAATTTTTCAGGGGGCTGAAGACCTAAAACCGGCTTTAATTCTTGAATTTCTTTGTGGAACTCCACTCCTTTTAAAGGCAACTTGATATTGTTTAATCTGGAAAGTTGTCCACTTTCAGACCTGTCTGCCCCGGCAGACATAGAAAAAAAACCATCTTTAGGGAGGAAAGATGGGATTATAGAGTTGGATAATATTAAAAGCGATATTAAACTGCTTGTTAGAAGAATCATAAAACAATTACAAATTTACCCTGTTGAATAAAATTTATTTGATAAACTTTATTTCACCTAAAGGTAAAATATTCAACAGGGTGAACAAATCAAATCCAAATAATTTAAATCCAAGAGTTTTTATTTTTGGGCTTTGTGCTTGATTTGGCATTTGGGCTTAGGATTTTGGGTTTAATCTCTTATTATGATTAAAAAGTTTTAAACACAACATTAGTTGTCTTCTTGGTCGTTCTAATCAGTCCCCTCCAGTATTCTCTCCAAACTATCGTCCCGGCTCAGCTTTTCAAAGTCAGGCAATTCCTTTATATCACTAATTCCCAAAAAACGCAAAAACTCCAGGCTGACCGAATAATAAATTTCTTCTTTTTTAGAATCTTTTTCCGAAATTATCAAGCCCCTCATCAATAGATTCCGTAAAATTAAAGAACAATTCACTCCCCTAATTCGCTCTAAATCAATCTTGGAAACGGGTCCTCGGTAGGCAATAATGGTCAAGGCCTCCAAACTGGGCCGAGTTAATTCTCCGCTGGTTTCGTCTTGGATAAACCCGCTGACCAGCTTGCTGTTATCCGGGGAACTGACCATCTGATAACTGGAGTTGCTTTTTATAATCCTAAATCCCCTTTTTTCTTCCTCATAATTTTGGGATAATTCTTCTAAACTTTTTTTTGTTTCTTCTTTGTCTTTTTTTAAAATTTGGGAAATCTCCGCGACGGTCATAGGCCGGGCGGAAACAAACAAAAGGGACTCCAATTGAGACTTAGCGCTTTTACTCATATTTTTCTTGCTGGTTAGAATTTACAATTATGGGGGCAAATAATTCTTCTTGGGCGATTACTAAAAATTTTTGCTTGGAAAGCTCTAGAATTGCCAAAAAACTCACAATAATTTCAGTTTTAGAACTAGAGTTTTCTAAAACATTATGAAAATTAAATTTAACTTTCCGGGAGATTAATTTTCGGATCGAATTAATTTTATCTTCGATATTAACCCGATAATCTATTTTGTCCTCCTCCAGTTTTTCCTCGAAAAACTCACTCTTTTTAAGATCTTTTAAAATTTCCTTAAAAACCCCGGCAAGATCCTCTTTTTCCAATTTTTTAGGTGGCGTAAAAATACTTTCCTCCCCCTGAAATGCCCGGCTACTTAGCTTCTTAACTTGAGGAAAATATAAAAACTTTTTCTTTCGGGCCAAGTTGTCAATTTTTTGGCTAGCCTCCAGGAATTCTTTATAAATCTTTAATTGCTGTTCCAATTCATCGTCCTCCTCTTCTTCTTCCCAAGTCAAATAAGGAAGCAAAACTTTGGATTTTAAATACAATAAACGAGCGGCTAAAATCAAAAAATCTCCGATCTCCTCCGGATTTATCAAGTCTCGAGAGCTTTTGATATATTCTACGTATTGATCTGCGATTTTAGCCAAACTTATCTTGGTTATGTCCATTTCCTGTTTTTCAATCATTTTCAAAAGCAGATCCAGGGGCCCCTCGAAGTTGTCAATTTTAAATTTCATAGTTGTTTTTTCTTGGTTGCGGTTGTTTGGCCGGCCGATTTGGTTTTCTTTTTCTGAGTGGTGGTTTTCTTTTCGGTTTTAGGGCTCTTTTTAGTTGCAGTTTTCTTGGTTGTCTTGCCGGCGGTTTTTTTATTTCTTTTCGCCGGGGTTGTTTTTTGTTTTTTTACCTTTTTCTTAGCCCCTAAATTACCGGAAACCGCTTCTTCTAAATTAATATAATCCTTAACTTTCATCTCTATAGAATGGTTTAGTCCCCCTGTGGAAAAAATAGCTTTTTTTGCTTTTTCCAGCTCTTTGTCTACTATCACGGGCAACTTATGAATTTTACCAAAAGCGCTTAAAGCTCCGGCTTTAATTTTTAAAGCGTTTTGCATAATCTTTTCCCCGGGAATTTTAACGGTTTTTACATTCTTGCCTTTCTGTTGACTGATAATCTTTTTTAATTTCTCTTCATTCAAGTTCTTGTCAGCCGGAAGCAAAACCAAATAATAATCTTTGTCTGCCTTCACTACCAAAGACTTGGCAATTTCATTTAATTTCTTTTTTAAAGTGTTGGCGGCGTCAATAGCGGTATAAACCGTTTTGTGTTCTAAAATGTCATGACTTACCCCCATTTTTTCCAAATAATTAATAATTTTAGCCGGGGGCTGTTTTGATTTAGATTTTGTCATATGATTGTTTTAATTAATATAATAATTTAATTCAAAAAAATATAAAATACCAAATTCTTTATTCTTTATTCTAATCAATATTATAGCGGAAAAATGCTTGAAAAGCAAAAATCGGCCCCTGTAAAAGAAGCCGATTTTATTATAGTTCGCTTTTTTATCTGCTTTCCGCAGTCGGTTCCGGTGAATCAGGTTCCGGAGCTTCTTCTTTAATTTGCGCCTCTAGCTCAAAACATTTCTCGCCCGCTTTATGGGGCCATTTCTCATTTCGATAAAAATTTTCCTCGTCTTCCAAATTACTGGTTCGGAAATTGGCGCAAAGTTCGTATTTTCCCCGGTCTAAAACTTGATATTCATATTTTTCTCCGGTTTCGGGATCAGTTAAATCCATGTCTTTTATATAAATTGAGACTTCTTGCAATTCTTTTAAGTCTTGGGGAAGAGAATTTTCTTTTTCATAATAATTCTGTACTCCTCTTTCAATTGCGGATAAATTATTTAGCACTTCTCTGTCTAAATTCTTTTTTCTGGTCTCCCAGGGAGATTCCACAATAAACAATCCGGCAAGGAAAACCGCCATAACCGCGACTAAACTAATCCAAAAGGAATATTTGATTACCAAGTCTTTGGTTTCTTTAATTCCTTCTCTTTTAATGTCGTAAAAATAATAGCCAAAAATACTTCCCGCAATAACCAAAACAGTTAAAAACTTTAGGCCAAACCTTAGGGTAAGCTCTCCGCTTAAAAAGCTGTTAATGGTGACTATCACCCAGACAATCATTACCACCGAGGCCACAAACATTATAAAATAGGTTAACCACCTTCTGATTCCCGATTCCGGATCCAATTTTCCGCGAAAAAGATTTTTTTGAATCCGAGCTGTGGTTAAATAAAAAATCGGCACGGATACAACCAGAGAGGAAATGGCAAATTTTAAAGCCCCGGAACTATAGCGATGGGGGTAAGAGGCGGCGAAGTCGGCGATATATTTATTAATAATCTGGAAAATTACGGTTCCGGTGGAAATGGCCATAAAGAGCAAGGCCACCAAAGATAAAAGATAGAAAAAAGCAAACTTGGCTGAATGATTTTTAATCTCCTCCATATATTTTTTAGCTTTTAGCTGGCAGTTTTCGGCTTCCAGCTTATAGCTTCATTTAATTATTATTATATAAAAAGTATAGCTTATATAACAAAAAAATAAAAGACCTGACAACAAAAAACAACCTAATAGCTAACAGCCGGGATCCAGAAGCTATCTAAGCTTAATTCCCAATTCTTTTAGCTGTTTTTCATCTACTTCACTGGGTGCCTCCATCATTAAGTCACGTCCGTCCCCGGTTTTGGGAAAGGCCATAACATCCCTAATGCTTTGCTTTTCCATCGCCACCATCAAAAGACGATCTATCCCCGGAGCAATTCCTCCATGAGGGGGAACTCCGTATTCAAAGGCCTTTAGAAAATGTCCAAACCTTTTTTTATCTTCTTCTTTAAAACCAATAAGTTCAAAAACCTTTTCCTGTGTGTCACGGTCGTGAATTCTAATGCTACCTCCCCCGACTTCACAGCCATTACAAACCAAATCATGTTGATAAGATTTAACCCGGCCCGGGTCTTTATCTAACAACTCCATATCTTCGTCTTTGGGACTTGTAAACATGTGATGTTCCGGGGCAAAATGTCCTTCTACCCTTTCTTCTTCAAACAAAGGGAAATCAACAACGAAACTAAAGGCCAAAACATTTTCATCTATTAAATCTAGCTTTCTGGCCAATTCATTCCTTAGTTCTCCCAGGCTCTCCCGCACTACTTTTTCTTTATCCGCGCCAAAAAAGATTATGTCACCGGTCTTAGCCTCCGTTTCTTTAACTATTTTTTTAGTTAATTCTTCGCCTAAAAATTTAACTATAGGAGACTGATATTCACCTTTTTCCTTAACAATGATATAGGCAAGGCCTTTGGCTCCGAAATCAGCCACAAAGTTGGTTAGCTCATCAATCTGGGCCCGGCTAAACCGAGCGGCGCCGGTAGCGCAAATCGCTCGCACCACTCCCCCTTTGTCTGCCGCCTCGGCAAAAACTTTAAAGCCGCAACCCTTAACCATTTCTGTTAATTCTTTAATTTCCAAACCAAATCGCAAATCCGGCCGGTCAGTTCCATATTTTGTAATCGCTTCTTTATGAGTTAAACGAATAAAAGGCTCGGACATAATCTTCTTTTCCGGAAAAATTTTTTTAATCGCTTGGCTGAACAAATCCTCAGTTAAAGCTAAAATATCTTCTTGATCCACAAAAGACATTTCCAAATCAAGTTGGGTAAATTCAGCCTGCCTATCTCCCCTGGTGTCCTCATCTCGAAAACATTTGGCAATCTGAAAATACCTGTCCAAGCCGGAAAGCATTAAAAGCTGTTTGTATTGCTGGGGTGATTGAGGCAGAGCGTAAAAATTCCCCGGGTGCAGACGGGAAGGCACTAAAAAATCCCGGGCCCCCTCGGGGGTGCTCTTGCTTAAAATCGGGGTCTCGATTTCCAAAAAATTTAGCCCGGCCAAATAATCACGGATAAATTTTATAAACTCATGCCTCTTGATCATAATCTCGGCGATTTCCGGTTTTCTCAAGTCCAAATAACGATACTTCATTCTAATTTCTTCTTTAGTCTCTATCCGTTTCTCTTCATCAATTTCAAATGGAGGTGTTTTGGCCTGGCTAAAAATCTCTAACTCTCCTGCTTCCACCTCAATTTCTCCGGTTTTTATTTTTTTATTCACCATATCATTCGGTCTTTTCACAACTTTTCCCTTGACCTTAATCACCCATTCGCTACGCAAAACATCTCCGGCCTCCCAGGTCTTTTTGTTAATTTTGGGATCAAACTTAACTTGAGTAATCCCGTAACGATCTCTTAAGTCAATAAAAATAACTCCGCCATGATCCCGGCGTCTATGGACCCAGCCAGATAAAGTGATCTCCTGACCATCGTTTTTTTTATTTAGTTCTCCGCAAGTTTTAGTTCTAAGCATATTTACAAATTACTAATTATCTACGAATCTACTGTTTACGAATTACAAATTGTTTACGAATTTACCCTGTTAAATGATTTGCCCCCAGGCAAATCAAAACTCCGTTTTATTTAACAGGGTTTACGAATTAAAAACCGAATTATATATTAAAATTCTTTATATTTGTGCAATTTGTGATCATATTTGTTCACCCCGTTAAATAAAATTTAAGTTAAATTTTATTTTGCCTCAAGGCAAAATATTTAACCGGGGTGAATTTGTAATTACTCTTAAGATCAAAAGAGTGGGAAAATCAAATGGTCTATTAGTACCCCTCG
>CAYRJF010000027.1:0-9985 GCA_964424365.1 uncultured Gammaproteobacteria bacterium
CACTTTTTAAAAAGCTATAAGCTAACAACTGAAAGCTAAAAGCTATTTCTATTTATTATTCCGATTTATGTCCACTTCCAGAGTAGTCCTTCCTTCCCCATTAGAAGCGGGAAATTCCACGTCTACGGTTTGCTTTAAAATATGATGCCCGATTACCACGCCTTTTTTTCCATCCACACTAACCTTGGTTCCGACTTCCGGTAAATTCTTAGCCATCTCTTCATAATTTTTTTCCTCAAAGCCCAGGCAACACATCAAACGGCCGCAAATTCCGGAAATTCGATCGCTCCCCCGATGAGAGACTTGTTGAAATTCGGCCATTTCCGAGGTTATGGACTTAAAATCCTTGATAAACTTCTTGCAACATAACTCCTGTCCGCAATGACCGCAATCACCCATCATCTTGGCTTCATCTCGGATTCCGATCTGATTTAATCTGATGTTACAATTAAACTGAGCGGTTAAATCCTTTAAGAGACCGCGAAAATCCACCCTGCCATCGGAAATAAAAGCAAAGGTTATCCTGGAGCCGTCATAGGAAAAATGAATATCCACCAGCTTCATGGGAAGCTCGTGTTTTTTAATCATTTCCTTACAATAAGCCAAGCATTCTTTTTTTCTTTTCTGATTAGGAATTCTTTCAAAATCTTTATCTTCGGTTTTTCTAAGAATTCTCTTTATTTCCTTTTCTTCTTCTTCCACTTCCCTAAACCCGATTATTTTACCCAACTCTGTGGATGATTCGGTTTCCAAGATTACATAATCCCCTTTTTTAAGGCTAACTCCGTTATAAGTACAGTAATATAGATTATCCCAATCAGTAATTTTTACTTCGGCCACATTCATTGTTGCATTGTTCCATTGCTAAATTGTTAAATTGTTCTAACTATACAACTATTTAACAATTTACAAGGCACATATTACAGAGAATACCTAATATATTTTTCAATTTTCGCATCGCCCAAAATATCCTCAACCTTTTTCTTGTCATCCTTAATGAACTCTTGCTTGGTTAGGCAAATTTCCTCATAATATTTATTAATCTTTCCTTCAATAATTTTTTCTATAATCTCTTCGGGCTTGCCTTGCTCTTTCAACTCTTGCCTATAAACATCCTTTTCTTTTTCCACTTCCTCGGTCAGGACTTCCTCCGGGTTTAAATATTTGGGATTGGTCGCGGCAACTTGCATAGCCACCTCAGTAGCTAGTTCTGATTTTCCCGGTTTATCCAAAGAAACCAAGGCCCCGATTTTTCCGCCCATATGAGAATAAGCGGCCACAGTCGATCCTTTTAAAATTTCAAATTTATTAATTTGCAGTTTTTCTCCGATTACACCGCTCAAATTATCCAGCTCTTCTTTAACCGTGCCTTTATCCATGTTCATTGCTTCTAACTCCTCCTTGCTCGCGGGCTCGTTCCGCTTTATTAATTCCATTGCCTCGCTGGCAAACTTCTGAAAATTATCATTCTTGGCCACAAAATCGGTTTCTGAATTGATTTCCAGAATATAACCGGTATTACCCTCTTCATTAACATCTACTTTCACTACTCCTTCGGTGGCTTCGTTTTCAGTCCTTTTATAGGCCTTGGCGATCCCTTTTTTACGTAAAATTTCCACAGCCTGTTCCAAGTCGCCCCCGGCTTCTTCCAGGGCTTTTTTGCAATCCACAATACCGGCTCCGGTTTTTTCTCGAAGTTGTTTTATATTTTCCATACATTTAAAATTTAATTATTATTCAAGAGTTTAAAATTATTTTTTAGCTTGATCCTCTTCTACGGCCTGCTTTACTAAATCCAAAACCAATTTAATGGTCTTGGTGGCGTCGTCATTACAAGGTATGGGGTAGTTTACCAAATCAGGATTTGAATTGGTGTCGCAAACACCGATTATGGGGACATTTTTACTTCTCGCCTCCTCAACCGCGATTTTCTCGTTTTTTATATCCCAAACAAACAGAGCATCAGGCATTTTCTTTAAGTCGGCCACGCCTCCGAATTTTTCCTCCAGGCGCTCAATTTCTCTGTCAAACTCTAATTGTTCCTTTTTAGTATATTTTTCCAATTTTCCGGACTCTTTTTCCCTAACAAGGTCGTTATATTTTTTGATAGATTTTTTTACCACCGGAAAATTTGTTAGAAGTCCTCCGATCCACTTGTTTGTCACATAAGGCATTTTTACCTCCTCAGCCAACTTTCTCAAAGGGCCGCTGGCCTGATTTTTAGTTCCCACAAACAAAACCACCTTGCCTTCACCGGCAAGTTTGTTTAAAAAATCCAAAGCTTCCTTTAAGCTTTCCCGGGTTTTGCTTAAATCCAAAATATGGACCCCTTTTCGGGAAGTAAAAATAAAAGGCTCCATTTTAGGATGCCAACTGCTGGTGCGATGCCCAAAATGCATTCCGGCATTGAGCATCTCCTCTAAACTGGGTAATTTAGGCATAATTTCTTTTACTTTTCCTGCTTTTAAAAATCTCGACCCGTTTTACCCTTTTTTAAGGGCAAATTTGCTTTTTAGAGTTAAGCAAAAGGGGCGGACAAAGAATTCTTTAAAAACAGATTAAGATTATTTATAATTAAATTTAACTATAACTCAAAGTTATCTTCATGTCAATAGATATAAATCTTGATTTTTTTTCTTTATTGTGCTAATTTAAAAGAAAAAGCAAAAAGGAGGTGGAAAAATGGCAGCTCAAGACATCCAAAAATCAAACTTAGACCAGAAACTTGACGAATGGTCTTTAAAAATTCAAAAGTTTGTGGTTTACAAACTAAGCAAATGGCTGGGCACTCTGCAGTTATGCAGGTGGTTTTTAAAAAAATAAGCCAGTTAACCAAGATTCTCAACGAGGCGTTTACATTAATACTCGCCTCTTTTTTTATAACTCTGGACAAATTTATTATAATATCTTATATTTTCAGAATCAAGACGTACCTTTAAAAAATAAAATAAAGGGGGGTGTTATGGAAAGCGCAATTATCTTTTATGCAGATCTGGAAAATTATAACAAGGCTGTTTTTCGTTATCCGCCCGGTCCGAAGGGTAAAATTTATGTTAAACTCGGAAGAAGGCGCTCAGTCAAACCTCTGGACGGCGGGAATATGCCTAAAATAGAAAATACTTGGGAAATTGAAATTTTTCCCAAAAAAATGTGGAATGAATTTAAATTCCCAAAGGAGGTACTAAATTAAAACAAAATTTTTTAAAATTGACCCAGAGGTTATTATCCCTGGGTCTTTTTATTTAATAACCCCTCCCCCTAAAACATAATCACCCTGATAAAATACCGCACTCTGACCGCTTGTAAGCGCTCTAACCTTGTTTTTTAATTTTACCCGGCAAATCTTACCTCGGGGAAAAACCTGCGCGCTTACGGGCTTGCCTCCGTAACGAATCACCACCTCAGAATCCAGTTTTTCTTTAGGTTCAGGTATTATCCAATTTACCTCCTCAACTTCAAATTCATCACTTAAAAGCGAAGGGTGATTACTGTCATCCGTGACATAAAGAGTATTATTTTTATAGTCTAATTTAACCACATACAAAGGTCCGATAGCCCCGATTTCCACCCCTCTTCTTTGCCCGATTGTATAAAACGGTAATCCTTGGTGCTCACCCAAAACTTCGCCAGATAAACTTTTAATCGCACCCCTCTGAAACTCTAAATTTTTTCTTAAATAATCATTATGATCCCCGGGGATAAAACAAATATCCTGACTCTCGCCCTTTAAATAAGGAATTTCACTTTTTCTCGCCTGAGCCTCTACTTCTGTTTTTAAATAATTACCCAGGGGGAAAAATAGTCTTTTAAGTTGTGCCGGACCCAGTTTATATAAAAAATAAGATTGATCTTTAGTTTTATCCTCTCCCCTTTTTAAATAAATTTTCCCGTTTTCTTTCTCCAAGAGCGCGTAATGGCCGGTGGCGACATAATCATAACCCAGCTTATCAGCCAATTCCAAAAGACTGTCAAACTTAATAAATTTATTACATTTCACACAAGGATTAGGAGTTCTTCCTTGAGCGTAGGAGTCTAAAAAATAATTTTTAATTTCCTCTTGAAACTTACCCGCTAAATTTAAGGGGTAAAAATTTATATCTAGAAATTTACAAACTTGCCTGGCTCTTGCCTCACCTTCCTCGTCATCCACCCCTAGACGCAAAAAAACACCCAAAAGTTTATGACCTTGGTCTTTTAAGGTTTTTGCCGTCCAGGAAGAATCCAGCCCCCCGGAAAGCGCGACTATGGTTTTTTTCTGTTTATTTGAGCTCATTGATAGTTTGAAAATAATCTTGAGCCACCCTATCCCAGCTAAATTGCCTTACTCTCTCTTTTCCCTGAAAAATTAAATCTTTTCTTAAATCTAAATCAAATAATCCTTCCTCCAGGGCCGAAGCGATTTGATTATAGTCATAAGGATTGACTTTTATAGCGGAGTCAGCCACCACCTCGGGTAAACTGGAAGTAAAACTTGTAACCACCGGGGTCCCGCAGGCCATAGCTTCCAGGGGAGGCAAACCAAAACCTTCGTATAGAGAGGGGAAAGCAAACAAAGAAGCCAGATTATAAAGATAAGTTTTATCCTCAGTTTCAATATATCCTAAAAATTTTATTTTCTCCTGATTGAGCGACTCTTGCCAGGCCCTAAGGACTTCACCTTCTTTCCAACCCCTGCCTCCGGCGATAACTAAATTATAATCAGATTTAGGGAAACGTGAGCAAAAAATATCAAAGGCCTTAATTATGCCTTCTAAATTTTTTCTGGGTTCCAGGGTTCCCAAATATAGAATAAAATTTTCCGGTAATTTATATTTGTTCTTTATCTCCGGGATTTTGGGATCTCCCGGATCAACTTGGCAATATCTTTTTTTATCTATTCCGCTTTTAACTACCCGGATCTTCTCCTTTGCAACTCCCAAAAGCTCGCTAATATCGTTTTTACTGTTCTGGGAAATGGTTATGATTTTATCCGCTTTTTGAGCGAGCTTAGAAACATTTAAAAGCTTGTGCCAAATGTTTTTTCTTAAGCTGAAATGATTTTTGTAGCGCAGGAAGGATAAATCGTGGATGGTTAAGACGGTTTTTGCCTCGGGAGAGACGGCATAAAAATTTATATGCGGAAAAAGAACTATATCAACCTTCATTAACTTGTCCAGGCAAGGGTAATTAAACGGCTTTAGGAGAAAATAATTTAAAATTTTATTCGGTATCCGAGTGTATTTAAATTCCGGGTTAAAAGGTTTAAAATCGGGAATTCTGTGTTTTATGTCCCGGGCGGAGTTATAATAAAAAACAAACTTATGCGGACTACCTTCTTCTTGATTTTTCTTTAAAAGCGCCCAAACTAAATTCAGCGTATACTCGGATACGCCACTATATTGCTTGTCCATCAGGACTCTTATGTCTATCCCGATTTTCATGTTTTGTGTTTACAGTTTGTTTGTAATTGGCGGGTAAAATATTACGAAATACACGAATCAAATCACGAATTCACAAATATACTTTGGCCTGGTAATAGTCTTCTTTGATTTAAGAACTGTTGCTTTTAGAAGCTGGTCGGCAAGCCGTCGAAGCCCCTGCCGGAACAAAAATTAGTTAAAGGTTTTGGGGTAGATTTATTCCAATTTATCTCTCGGAATTCCTTGTTTAACTAAATAATCAATAATTTCTTTCTTAAACTTCTCCTGGGAAAATTTTTGCGCTTCCCTGGAAATTACTTCCGGGTCAAAGTCTTCCGCCTTATACTTTTCCACAGCTTCTTTTATGGCTTTGACAGTCTGGTCCTTAAAAAAAATGCCGGTTTTTCCTTCTATAATAGTTTCTGTTGCCCCGCCTTTTTTCAAAGCTATAACGGGGCGTCCGGCGGCCATGGCTTCAACCACGGTAATCCCGAAATCCTCCACTTGGGGATTTAAAAAGGCCTCACAATTCTGATAAAGTTCTTTCAATTTTTTCTCGTCCACCCAGCCCAAAAATTCAATATTGGAGTTCTCGCCGGCGATTTTTTTCAGTCTTTTCAAATCCACACCATCACCGAAAATTTTTAATTTATACCCCAGTTCCTTAAAGGCCTTAATAACCACATCCACTCTCTTGTAGGGGGTTAATCTGGAGCCGATCAGAAAATAAGGATCGCTTTTTTTGTCCTTATCTTGTCTTGGAGAATATTTTTCCACCTCTACCGGTGGATAAATTATTGTGGAATTGCGTTTGTAATATTTTTGAATTCTTTTTTGGACGGTCCGAGAATTGGTTAAGTACTTGTCTACCCTATCTGCCGCTAATTTGTCCCAGATCCGAACATAATTCAAAACCAAGGAAATAATTTTTTTAAAAAACTTATTGTATTTCAGTTCGTTTATGTAGCTATGGGTATCGCTCCATAAATATCTGGTGGGAGTGTGGCAATAACAAACATGCAAAGTCTCGGGCGGAGTGATTACGCCCTTGGCAAAGGAGCTGGTGTCGGAAATTACCAAATCATAGGGAGAAAAGTCGAAAAATTCCACTGCCATGGGCATAAAAGGCATATACCATTGGTAATGTTTCACTCCCCAAGGCATTTTTTGAATTATAGACGTCTCTATATGTTTATCTTTGTAATATTTATCCGCATTTTCTTTTTCATATAACAAAGTAAAAATAGGAGCTTGGGGAAAAATTTCCGCTAGAACTTTTAAAACTTTTTCCGCTCCTCCGTCTTGAGCTAAATGATCGTGTACTAAGGCAACTTTCATATTAGAATAATGCGAATCTACAAATACCTTTTAGATAATTTGTAATATTTGTAATAAATTTGTTGATTTGAGGGGTCACTCTGCTTTGCGCCCTCGGATAAGAGCCAAGGGGGTTCGAATTAAAATCGAGAGGTCTAAAAGAAAGCTCCAGTTCTCCACATAATAAGTATCCAATTTGACCTCTTCTTCAAAATTTAAATCACTCCTACCGGAAATTTGGGCTAAACCGGTAACTCCCGGTTTTATAGTCAAAACTTTTTTATGTCTTTGCTCGTATTTAGCCACCTCTTCCGGTAAGTGGGGCCTGGGACCCACCAAACTCATTCTACCCAGGAAAACTAAGAAAATTTCCGGTAACTCGTCTATACTCCAACGTCTGATAAACTTTCCAAATTTAGTTACCCTGGGATCGTTTTCTATTTTTACCAAAGGACCGTCAGTGCGTAAATTATTCTCCGCCAATTCAGAATATCTTTTACTATCGCTCCCCGGAATCATAGACCGAAACTTAAAATAATTAAACAGTTTTCCTCCCTGTCCCACTCTCCGCAAAGGAGAACCGTCATCTTTTTGAGAAAAAAATACCGGCCCGCGCGAATCAATTTTTATAATTAAAGCCACTAATAAATAAATCGGGGAAAGTAAGATAATTAAAATAGCCGAGGTAATTAAATCAAACAATCTTTTTACAATTCTGCCCCAGCCATCCAAGGGGGTTTTTTGAACCTCAATTACCGGAATTCCCATTATCTCCATTAACTCGTTTTTCAAGACCTTGGTTCCCAATAAATCGGCGACGTAACGAAAAGTCAAATTGTATTCATCCGCAAAATCATAAAGCCGTAAAGTTTCCGCTTTGGTTAAATTCGGATCGCTTTGGATAATTTCGTCAATTTCTTGGTCCCGGGCGGGGCTTTTGA
This sequence comes from uncultured Gammaproteobacteria bacterium, assembly GCA_964424365.1. GTDB lineage: Bacteria > Patescibacteriota > Patescibacteriia > Patescibacteriales > JAGXOH01 > JAIOTG01. The sequence continues at coordinate 7,658 of CAYRJF010000027.1, forward strand.
TTGATTTTTCCACCAATTCTTTTAATTCTCCGGCGGTCTCTTGGGAAAAATCGCGCACTCTCTTGACTACTTTAAAACCAAAACTTTTGTCAGAGGAAAATTTGTTGATTAAATGATCCCCGGTTTTACTGTTACCGACTAAAATAACTTTTCTGACTCCGATTCCATGTTTGAATAAATGTCTTTGTAGCCAGCGAATCAATCCGCGAGCAATACTAATATAAATAATCGCTAAAATCCAACCGGCTAAAACAATAAAACGGGAATCAAATAGTTCCCGCCTGATAAATATTAAAATTACGATCAGCATTAAGCCGGTAGAACAGGCCAAAACCACTCGATAAATTTCTTTAACTAATTTTCTGGCGCTTTTAATATTATAAAGACCGGCAAAAGCAAAAATCGGAATCCATAAGAGAGCGATCAATAAAACTATTTTAAAATAACCGCCAAAAGGCAGGTCAAAAATAATCGGCCTGATGCTTGTGGTAATTTCGGAAAATCTTAAATAATAAGCCGAAACCCCCGCCAAAACCAGCATTAAAAAATCCAGGGGCACTAGTAAAAAAGAAAAAAATAACTCTGATCTCTTCATATGTTTACGAATTACTAGTTACGAATTACTAGTTACGAATTACTAATCTGTTACGAATTTACAAATATAAAATAAATAATATCGTATTTTTTATTAGGATGATATTAATATATTAAGGTTTAATTTATCCATAATATCTTTAAAAACAGAGTCACGGCAATACCGGGATTCGTAAATTTGTAATTGATTCGTAATTCGTAATCCTCAAAAATATCAAAACGAGTGGTAAGCCGGATTCTGTGCCCCTTAGTGGGGAGTGGTTATTTATCTAAGGCCTACCATTACTGGCAAGCTCTGGCGAGTCACTTGTCATACATAGCCGGATATCAGAAGTCAGATGTCAGATTGTTGTAATTAAATTTATCTGTCATCTGAAATCAAACATCCGGCCATGCGTTTACTCTTGCTCCGGGCAGGGTTTGCCATTCACGGCTGTCACCAGCCGGAAAGGATTGTAGCCCCCGGGGGACACCAATCCACTTTTCACCTTTCAATCCGAAAATCGAAATTCGAAATTCGAAAATAGTATTGTCTCTGCGGCACTTTCCCTAACCCGGGAATCTGATGTCGGTTATCAGTTATCGATTTGTTTATCCGACCGACAACCGAAATCCGACACCTGAGACCCGAACTGGTGGGTGTTACCCACTACCCTTTGTCCACTGTCTCGAAAGACAGTAAGGAGTCCGGACTTTCCTTCCCTGACCAGTTTTTTGTCTATATTTATTAAAAATTAAATAAATTTCCAAAATCCATCCAAAAAACTGGTCAGAGACAACCACTCACTCATTTTGATATTTTTAAGGTTTACGAATTACAAATCAGCTACGAATCTACGAATTGGAATGATATAAATTTAACAACCTCTCGTCAGCAGATCCTGGATTTGTGAATTTGTGATAGAATTCGTCCATTTCGTAATTTTAAAATATAATACAAAAACGGTTCAAGGTCAATATCCGGAAAAATATTTGTTGTAAAATTGGTTATTTTTTCTGCCTAATTATATCAAGGAGCAGTGAGTAGAATTCTAAATTATTTAGACTGGCCAACTTTGGCCCCAAGGGCTCTTTAATTTTGAATAAATGTTGCAGATAACTTCGGCTGTAATTTCTTAGCTCGGGAATTTGGCTTTTTTTGTTTATGGGGCTAAAATCGGTTTTAAATCTTTGATTATTAATATTAAAAACTTCATAAAAATTATTAAAATTTTTGGATTGAGGTAATTTTTTATTCCTTTTTTTAAAAGAGAAAAGTTTTCCATGCCTTCCTTCGCGAGTAGGTATTACGCAATCAAACAGGTCCCAGCCCATATAAGCACATCTCAAAATGTCTTCCGGAAGGCCGATGCCCAACCCAAATCGCCAAGAGTTCTCGGGAATAAAGCCGGCCGTCGCGCGCAACGCTTCCTCTAAAAAGTTACCCTCTTTATCCACCGGCCGAGCTCCAAATCCATAACCGTCAAAACCGATCTTTACCAATTCTTCTGCGCAATATTTTCGCAAATCTACATAAGGACCGCCTTGAATCACGCTAAAAAGTAAGGGCTTTTCTTTCCCGGGTATATTTCTTTTTTTTACCTGTTTGTCATATTCTTGCCGGCAACGCCTGGCCCAACGCAAGGTTCTCTCAATCGAGGATTTCATCTTTTCTCGGCTAAATTCATTAGGCGGACAATCATCCAAACAAACCATCATATCCACCCCTAAATCAAACTGAATCTGAATCGATTT
>CAYRJF010000028.1:0-9960 GCA_964424365.1 uncultured Gammaproteobacteria bacterium
AAACTTTTTAAAGACAAAAAATAACAATAAAATATAATAGCTTTTAGTAGTTAGCTGTTAGCTTTCAACTTTATTTTAAAATATATCAATTTAACAATTCACCCCATTAAATAAAATTTACTTGTGAATTTTATCCCTTCGGGATATTTAACGGGGTAAACAATGAATTCAATTCGTATTACCATATCATTCCTATTGTCAATTCGCAGTATTCGCATCCGCCAGCCGGCGGATTCGCGGATTTGCATTGTATTAACAATGTAATTTTAAAAATATATGCAAGATAATTATAATAATTGCTTGGCCCAACTTCGTAAAACCAAGGAAATTATCCAGGCCAAGAGTAAAAACGAGGAAGAGAAGAGCGCGGTTTTTGAGGAGATGGGAGTTTTGGAAAAACCGCAAAAAATTATTCAAGTTTCTTTGCCGGTGCGGATGGATGATGGCACGCTTAAAGTCTTTGAGGGTATCAGAGTTCAGCATTCCAATGCCCGGGGTCCCTATAAGGGTGGAATTAGATTTCATCCTCAAGTGGATATTGATGAGGTTAAATCCTTGGCCTTTTGGATGACTATCAAGTGCTCGGTGGTGGACATTCCTTATGGTGGTGGAAAAGGGGGTATTACAGTAAACCCCAAAGAGCTAAGTGAAACAGAATTAGAAAGATTAAGCCGAACTTTTATTAGAAAAATATCTCAGGATATTGGACCGGATCAAGATATCCCGGCTCCGGACGTTTACACCAACGCCCAGGTTATGGCTTGGTTTATGGATGAATATAGCAATATTAAAGGCAAAAATGTTCCCGGGGTCGTAACGGGCAAGCCAATTGAACTCGGAGGATCTTTAGGGAGGGACAAGGCCACAGCTCAAGGAGGTTATTTTGTTTTTGAGAATATTAAGGAGAAAGTTGGTTTAGACAAGCAAGCAAACATAGCTATTCACGGTTTTGGAAACGCCGGCTCTCATTTTGCCCGGATCGCGACTAAGGCCGGTCATAAAGTAGTGGCTATTGCCGACTCTAAAGCGGCTGTCTATAAAGAAGAAGGGCTGGATATTGAAAAATTGCTTGAACATAAAAATCAGACAGGGTCGGTTAAAGATTTCCCCGGAGCCCGAGAGATAACTTGGCAGGAGCTTTTAGCCCTGGAAGTTGATCTTTTGGTCCCGGCCGCCTTGGAAGGAACTATCACGGAAGAGATCGCTCCGGATGTAAAAGCTAAAGTGATTTTAGAATTAGCCAATGGACCGGTAACTCCGGAAGCTGATGAAATTTTGGATAAAAATAATGTTTTAGTGATTCCGGATGTCCTGGCTAACGCCGGAGGCGTGGTGGTTTCTTATTTTGAATGGGTGCAGAATTTGGATAATTATTATTGGAATCAGGAAAAAGTAGAAAAAAGACTTCATTATAAAATAAACCGGGCCACGGAAGCGGTTTGGCAAGCCAGAAGTGATTATAACGAAAGCTTACGCACAGCCGCCTATATTGTAGCTTTTCTTAGGCTAAGTAAAAGCTTAAAGTTGCGTGGAATATAGTGAAAAATCAAAATTCAAAGCTCAAAAATCAAAATTTTAGGTGAATGGATAAAGTTATTTTTTGTTTTGATTTGTCATTTTGCATTTTGATTTTTGCATTTTGATTTTAATTATATGGATAGTCAACTACAACAAGCCCGAGAACTACTTAAACTTCATTATGGTTTTGACGAGTTCCGTTCCGGGCAAAAGGAGGCGATCGAAAATATTTTAAATCACAAAGATACTTTGGTGATAATGCCTACCGGAGGCGGTAAATCCTTAATTTATCAGTTGCCGGCCTTGGTTTTGGACGGAGTTACTCTGGTGGTCTCCCCTCTTATCGCTTTAATGAAAGATCAAGTGGATTTTTTAAATTCCATAGGCATCCCGGCTACCTTTATTAATTCTTCCATCAGCCCTCAGGAAGCGCGGGAAAGAATAGAGAAAATCAAAAGCGGTTTTTATAAACTTCTTTATATCGCTCCGGAAAGATTTAATAATCAGGAATTTATTGAACTTTTAAAAGAAATCAAAGTAGAGCTTTTTGCCGTAGATGAAGCACATTGTATCAGCGAGTGGGGTCATGATTTTCGCCCCAGTTATACTCGACTTAGTCAGGCCGTAGAAAAGCTGGGCAGGCCCACGGTAGTAGCCCTAACCGCCACCGCCACCCCGGAAGTTAAAGAGGATATCATTAAACAACTTAGTTTAAACTCACCCTCCCGGGTAGTTACCGGATTTAAGCGGCCCAATCTTCGCTTCGGAGTGGCCCGGCTTAGTGAAAATCAAAAGGCCTATTCTGTTTTAAGTTCTGTAAGGAGCCTGGAAGAGCCCAGGGGGATTGTTTATGTGGGGACTCGGGCTAAGGCGGATGAAATTACCCGCCTGCTTTTGGAGGAAGATTTTAAAGCGGTTTCTTATCACGCCGGCCTGGAGGCGGAAGAGAGAAGGTGGGTGCAGGAAAAATTTATGAAAGACGAAGTGGATATTATTGTGGCTACCAACGCTTTTGGCCTAGGCATAGACAAAAAGGACATTCGTTTCATAATTCATCACAACATGCCCGGGACCGTGGAGGCCTATTATCAGGAAGCGGGCCGGGCCGGTCGAGACGGTTTGCCCAGTTTTTGTGTTTTGTTTTTTTCTCCTCAGGACAAGTATTTACAAGAATTTTTTATTCAGGGAGATAACCCTGACCCGGAAACAATCAAGGAAGTTTATGATATCTTGTTAAGTTACGGAGAAGATCAAGTTTTATTTACTTATAGCCGGGTTGGTGAAGCACTTTCTAAAAATGTTCCGGAGATGGCGGTTGGAACCGGTTTAAAAATTTTAGAAAGAAGCGGGCTTATCAGGCGGAGCCGGGAAAAGGCCGGTAATGCTTATTTAAAACTTTTAGACAGTTTTGACAATGTCTTGGAAAAGCTGGGGCCTAAAGCGAAAAAACAAAGAGAAGCATTTACAAATTTATATCAAAAATACAGAGAACAACTTGAGAAAGGCGGTTATTTTAACTGGGGAGAAGTGACAGAGATAATCGGCGCCAAGCCGGAAACTTTAAAAAAAGCGGCTCGAGTTTTGTCCGAGCAAGGAGTTTTAGAGTACCACCCTCCCTTTAAGGGCACAGAGGTGAAAATTTTGCAGAGGCAAGATCCGGAGGAGATTAATTTGGATTCCGAGGCCCTCGAGAAAAAGAGAAAACAGGCCTATCAGAAGCTTGATAAAATCGAAGACTATATTTATCATTCCGGATGCAGGCAAGAGTTTATTTTAAATTATTTTGGAGACAGAGAAGCCGGGGAATGCGGAAAGTGTGATAATTGTAGATCCGGCCCCGGAGAAAGGGTTGGCAATCAAGAAAACAGGCCGGCTAAAAAAGAAAAGAAAAAAAGGGTTAAGCTAAACACTAAATTAACCCAGCTGGAAACCCTGGACTTATACAACAAGGGTCTGGGTATAAAAGAAATAGCCCAAGAGAGGGATTTGCAAGAGAGCACTATAGTTACCCACCTTTGTTATTTAATAGAAAAGAAATTGATTTCCGCGGAAGAGGTGGATAAACTAGTGGATAAAAAAACTCAAAATCGGGTAAAAAGGGCGGCCAAGAAAGTGGGTCAAGATAAGCTAAAACCGATTTTTGAGGAGCTTGGGGAAAAAGTGTCTTATGAGGAGATAAAATTAACCCTGGTGAAGAATAAATAGTTTCATTGTTAAATTGTTAACACAATGCGAATCCGCGAATCCGCCGGTTGGCGGATGCGAATACTGCGAATTGATAATAGGAGTGATATGGTAATGCGAGTTGGATTCATTGGTTACCCTGTTAAATACCCCAAGGGGATAAAATTTACTCCTAAATTTTATTTAACAGGGTAAATTGTTTTTTATGAATAAAGAAATTGAGAAAAAATTATTGGAAATTGTGCGGAAGAATTATGAGGAGGTGGCTTCTAGTTTTAATCAAACCAGAAAAAAGCCGATCTGGCCGGAGCTTAGTAAATTAACCGAGCAGGTTAAGGAGGGAGACAAGGTTTTGGACGCGGGTTGCGGTAATGGCAGGCTTTTAGAGGCCTTTCAAGGGAAAGAGATTAAATACTTGGGGGTTGATTTTAGCTCAGAGTTAATTAAAAAAGCCAGGGAAAATTATCCGGAAGAGAAGTTTTTAGAAGGTGATATCCTAAACCTGGGTAAAATAGAAGAAGTGAATTTTGATTATGTTTTTAGTGTGGCGGTTTTACATCATCTTCCCGGCAAAGACTTGCGTATCCGGGCCTTAAAACAGTTAAAAAACAAGGCAAAACCGGGGGCGGGAATTATTATCACCAATTGGAATCTCTGGAGTCAGCGTTGGTCGCGTAGATTAATTTTAAAATTTTTGATTTTAAAAATTTTTGGAAAACATAAAATGGATTTCGGAGATATACTTTTTGATTGGAAAGGAAACAAGGAAACAGGTTACTCTCAGCGTTATTACCACGCTTTTCGTAAACGAGAGCTGAAAAAACTGGCTCGTCAAGCGGATTTGAAAATAAAAAAGAATTATAAAGATAAGTTTAATTACTATTTGGTCTTAGAGAAATAGTTTTTTGACAAAAACAGTAATGTGATTTAATATCTTTAATTATTTTGAACCTTAAAAGTTTATAGCTAAAAAACAAAAAAGGAGGCAAAAACATGAGTGACAAAGAAAGAAGCGCAAAGGAGTTAATAAAGGATTTGATGCATTTTTCTGTCCTAATATCCGATCTGAATTCCGAAATCGGTTTTCTTGAGGGGGTTCGTTATGTGGGAAAAGGAGAACCGCCGGAAAAAAGCCCGGAACAGGTCTCTAGAGAAGAGACCAGGAATGAATTAAGAATAAAAATAAAAGATTTAAAACAGGAGATTGCGGAAAAACTGGGAATTAAAGAAGAGGCGAAGCAAATAAAAGCAAGCGATTTTCCCGTTTTTTTGATGGTCAATTTCAAAACCACGGAAAATGGTAAATTGACCAGGATTAATGAAAGTATTATTCCGCCTCAAGAGGCCAGCCTTGATATGATAAGAAATTCTCAGTTGTTTTAACATCAGCTAAGGAGGGGAAGTGCGACTAACCCCTCCTTGTTTTTTAAAGTAAAGATTTTGTTTTGTGATTTTTTCGGAAAGACGTTTGAAAAGTTTGACAGATTTTTAGACTGTGTTATTATAAAAATAAGAAATAAAGGATTTTAAGTAAGAGCTAGTTGTGGAGAACAATTAGCTTTTTTTAATCAAAAAAATTAAATTTTTCGATTCGCGGAATATGCGGAGAAAAACGCAGAAGTACGCGGAAAAATCGTAAAGATATTTAAATGGACTTGTTTTGTTAATAAATTTTAACAAAAAGTCTACAAAATTTATGTCAGAATTATCAAGCGCAATTAGAGCGGTTTGCGAAGAAAAAGGTTTGAATTTTGAGTCGGTCCTGGAGACCATTGAGTATTCTTTAGCCGCTGCTTATCGAAAAGATTTTGGGCACAAAAATCAAAATATCAAAGTGGACTTTGATCCGGAAACCGGGGAGGCCAAGATTAGAGACGTTAAAACCGTGGTAGAAGATTTGCCGGAAGAGGAAGAAGACCCTTTGGCTGATTCGACAAACTCACAGCAGGCAAGCTCTCTTCGGCAAGACTCAGAGCAGGCAGAGCAGGGGGATAACGAGAAGAAAGAAGAAGGTTCAACCGAAAAAAAAGATTCCGCCCAAGACTCAAAAAAGAAAAAAGAGGATGATAGGAAAGAAGGCGGTGAAAAATCCTCGGAATTTGAAGAGGAAGAAGAAAGAAAGTTTAACCCTAAAACCGAAATTCAATTAAGCGAAGCCAAGGAGCTTAAGAAAAACGCCAAGGCGGGAGAAGAGATTTCCATAGATTTGGAAACTCCGGAAGGTTATGGACGAATGGCGGCTCAAACCGCTAAGCAAGTAATTATTCAAAAGTTGCGGGAAGCGGAAAGAGAGAATATTTATAATGAATTTAAAGAGAAAGAAAAAGAGGTGGTTAATGGAATCGTTCAAAGACGAGAAGGTAGAAATGTTTTGGTGGACCTGGGCAGGGCTGTAGGCCAACTTCCTCCGGAAGAACAAGTCTATGGAGAGAGATACAATTCCGGAGAAAGGATTAAAGTTTATATCAAGGAAGTAAATATGGAGTCCCGGGGCCCGAGGATTGTTTTGTCCCGCGCTTCCAGCGAAATTGTTAAGGCCTTGTTCTATCTGGAAATCCCGGAGTTAAACAATGGAACCATTGAAATAAAAGATATTGCCCGAAGTCCGGGCTCCCGTTCTAAAGTGGCGGTTTATACCGAAGCGGAGAATATTGATCCGATCGGTTCTTGCGTAGGCCAAAGAGGTTCACGAATTCAGACTATTATTACAGAGCTGGGAGGAGAAAAGATTGATATTATTGAATATAACGAAGACCAAACTAAATATATCGCCAATTCTTTATCTCCGGCTAAGGTTGTTAGCGTTGATTTGGATGAGAAAAACAAACAAGCTGGGGTCAAAGTTGCCTCTGATCAGTTCTCTTTAGCCATTGGCAAAAGAGGAGAAAATATTCGCCTGGCCTCAGAGTTAACCGGTTGGAAGATTAATATTAAAGAAGAAAAGGAAGAAGGTTTAAAGGAGGAGGAGGCCAAGGAAATTAGCAGTGAAGAGGTAAAGGAAGAAGAAACAGGAGCAAAGACTGAAGAAGCGCGGGAAGAAGCTGAAAAATCTTCCTCTAAAGAAGACTCTAAAAGCAAAGAAAAAATAGATGACACTGATAAAGGAGGCAAGAAAAAGTCTTCTAAAAAAGAAGACTCAAAAACTAAAGATAAAGAAAAAACAGGAAAGAAAAAATCAGAAAAAAACAAAAAAGAAGATTCAAAACAAGATAAAAAAGAAACTAAGAAAAGTAAGTAAAGTAAATAATGCGAATTCGCAAATTAAGACTAATTCAAATCTGCAAATTAAATGCGAATCCTTCTAATTTTTAAGGTTTTATGCGAATGTTTATAAATTCGCATATCAATTATAAACTTTGTGCGTATTCGCGGTATTCGCATTAAATTCGCGGATTCGCATTGTATTAATTTATGTCAGAGAAAATTTATGTTATTGGACACAAATCTCCGGACCTAGATAGCGTGGTTAGCGCTATTGCTTATGCTAATTTTAAAAATATTCAGGAAAAGACTGATGTTTACATCCCGGCGGTAGCGGGTGAGATAAACAGGGAGACTCAATATGCCCTGGAAAAATTCGGATTTGAGAAACCGGAAACCCCGGAACAAGCCCCTGGTGTGAAATTGGTTTTGGTGGATCATAATGAGTTTTCTCAGTCAGTGGAGGGAGTTGACGAGGCGGAAATTGTGGAAGTATTGGATCACCATAAGGTTAATTTCGCTTATAGCCAACCGATCCCCTTTCAGGTTCGTCCTTGGGGAGCTACCGCCACTATTATCACAGATAAATTTTTTCAGCACAACTTAGAAATAAATAAGAATTTAGCCGGTTTAATGCTTTCCGCTATTTTGGTAGATACGGTAATTACCAAATCCCCCACCACCACAAAAGAAGATGTGAAGATAATTGATCAACTGGCTAAACTGGCGGAAATTGAAAGCTGGGAAGAATTCGGAATAGAGATTTTTAAGATTCGTTCAGATGTTTCCCGCTTGTCGGCCCGGGATATAATTAAAGGAGATTTTAAGGATTTTGAGCTTTCTAGCGGAAAATTCGGGGTTGGCCAAGTGGAAACCGCTGACTTGTCTGAGTTTGATTCCAGGGAAGAAGAGCTTTTGCAGACTTTAGAAGAAATCAAAACCGAAGGAGATTATCACACCACTATTTTATTTATCACAGATATTATGGAAGAAGGATCCAGATTTTTAGTGGCCAGTGAGGATAAGGAGGGCTTGGGCGAGTCTTTGGGAGCTGATTTTTCTACCGAGAACAAGGCCTTTATCCCCGGAATAATGTCTCGGAAAAAACAAGTTGCCCCTAAGTTAGAAAAAAAATTCGCATAAACATTAGCAAAGAAATTTTAATTCTTTGCTCGCGGAAAAAGCGGAACACACGCGGAAAGTACGCGGAAATTAAATTATTAATTCTATTTCATTTTTTGATAATTAATATAATATCAAAAAAGTCTTAAAGAGTATTTATGAAAGTGGAAAAAAATAAGTTAGAAAAATCACAAGTGGAGTTAAATGTAGAGCTTTCCTGGGAGGAATTCCAAACCTATGTCGAGGAAGCGGCCAAGGAAATTTCCAAAGAAACGGAAATTAAGGGCTTTCGCCCCGGACAAGCACCTTTAGAGCAAGTGAAGCAAAAAGTGGGCGAGATGAGCGTTTTGGACAAGGCGGCCCGGATTGCGGTTAACAAAACTTTGGACAAAGCGATTTCGGAAAATCTGGAAGAACAGCCGATTGGCCAGCCTAAGGTGGATATCACCAAGTTATCTCCTAATAATCCTATGGCCTACAAGGCAGTTTTGTCTTTACTTCCCAAGGTTAAGTTGGGTCAATACAAAGACAATAAAGTTGAACCGGAAAAAAGTGAAGTGGAAGAAGGTGAAGTAGAAAAAACCCTGAATCATTTAGCAGAGCACCAAATTAAGGAAGAGGCGGTGGACAGGGAGATTAAAGACGGAGATAAGGTGGTCGCGGACATTGATATGTTCGTGGACAATGTGCCGATTGAAGGCGGTCAAAGTAAGGACACAGCGATTATTATGGGAAAAGATTATTTAGTCCCCGGTTTTGATAAAAATTTACTCGGAGCGAAAAAGGGTGAGGAGCTTAATTTTCAAGTGGAATACCCGGAAGAACATCAGCAAAAGAATTTAGCCGGGAAAAAAGTTGATTTTAAAGTAAAAATCAAAGAAGTTTATAAGCGGGAAAAACCGGAATTAAGTGATGAATTTGCCCAGAAGTTTGGTTTAAAAAGCCTGCAGGAGTTGAAAGATACTTTAAAAGGAAATATTGAAGCGGAAAAACAGCAACAAGCAAATCAAAAAACCGAGATGAAAATGGTGGATAAAATTTTAGAGCAAACCGAGTTTGGAGAAATCCCGGAAGTTTTAATTGAAGATGAAGCCCAAAAAATGTTAGCTGAAATCGAGCAAAACGTAACCAGCCAAGGCGGGAAGTTTGATGATTATCTAGGAAGCATTAAAAAAACTAAGGAACAATTAAGGGAAGAATTAAAACCGGAAGCGAAAAAAAGAGTAAAAACCGCTTTATTGATTCGAGAAATCGGCCAAAAAGAAGGAGTGGAAGCGACTAAAGAAGAGGTTGATGAAAAACAAAATGAATTATTGAATCAATACAAGGGTTATGAAAAAGTGGAAGAAAGAGTTAAAGATCCCAGCTATAGAACCTATTTGGAAAATATTATTGTAAACAATAAAGTGGTCCAGAAGCTTAAGGATTGGAACTTGCTTTCCGGGGATAAAGAGTCCGGGGGTGAAGAAGAAGAAAAGAAAACTGAGGAAAATGAGGAAAAAAGCTCAGAGAAAAAGAATAATGAATAATGAATTAAGATTTATAAAATAGACTTTTTATAAAAACGCTACGAATTATTATTCTCGTAGCGTTTTTAGAATTATGACTTATATTATAGATGCTAACAACTTGGCCGGGAAGATGGGTCTGTTAAAAGAAAATAATTTTGATAAAATGTTAATAAAGGAATTATCCCCTTTTTTTAGACGGAAAAAAAGTGGTTTCTATCTGGTTTTTGACAGTGCCGATCCTATGGGAGATAAATACCGGGAAAGAGAAAATGTGACGGTTATTTATACTCCCAGGGATAATTATTACAAGTCAGCAGATGAAAAGATATTAGAGGTTTTGGAGCGAACGCTTGAGTATGACGAGGTTAGCTTGGTAACCAATGACCGGGAATTAAAAGAAAAAGGAGAAAAAAATAGCCGGGAG
>CAYRJF010000029.1:0-5569 GCA_964424365.1 uncultured Gammaproteobacteria bacterium
TTTCAAATAAAAATCTGCCCTTTAAGCAGTTCTAAAATTATTATATAAAAATTAGAAAATTAGTCAACCACATTAATTAAACTAAAAACTCAAAGCCACAACTCAAAACTTAAAACTTTTAACTATAAACTTATTGACAACCCCCTTGTATTCCCCCTTGTAAAGGGGGAAATATTTGTTTTGTGACGGCCCTCTTGTAAAGGAAAAAAAAATTATTTTATTCCAATTTTTAATTTTAAATTGTCATTTTGACCTTTGACCTTTGAATTTTGACCTTTATCTAGTAGTAGTCCTTCAACCTTTTAATATCCTCATCTTTTCTGATTTTCTCCAAGGCCTTGGCTTCAATTTGTCTAATCCGCTCACGGGTAACATCGAACTCGCGACCCACCTCTTCCAAAGTATGGGCTACTCCGTCTTTTAGGCCGAACCTCATTTCCAAAATTTTCTGCTCTCTGGGGCTTACCTTGGAAATGGCGGTGCGGACATATTCCCGGAGCAAAAGCAAAGCGGCTGATCTGTCCGGGGTAACATTTTTGACATCTTCAATAAAATCTTCCAGGGTAGAATCCTCCTCATCATCCCCTACAGTAGTCTCCAGAGAAACCGTGTCTTGGGAAATTTTAGTAATATGCCTGACTTTATCTATATCCTCACCCATTTCCGCGGAAATCTCCTCGGGAAGTGGCTCTCTTCCCAAATCCTGAATCAACCTTCTCTCCACTTGCTGAAATTTATTAATAGTCTCAACCATATGCACAGGAATACGAATAGTTCGGGACTGATCAGCCAGGGCTCGGGTGATGGCCTGCCTAATCCACCAAGTGGCGTAAGTGGAGAACTTATATCCCTTACGATATTCAAATTTTTCTACGGCTCGAAAAAGGCCGATATTTCCTTCTTGGATTAAGTCCAAAAGACTCAGGCCCTTGGCCCCGGCAAATTTCTTGGCAATGGAAACCACTAAACGCAAATTAGCTTCAATTAACTTCTTCTCCGCCTCCCTATCCCCTCTTTCTTTCCTCTTGGCCAGCTCCACTTCTTCAGCCGCGCTTAACAAAGGAACTTTGCCGATTTCCTTAAGATACATCTGGATAGAGTCAGAGCTTAACTTGGACAAATCAATGGTGGGAAGCAAATCCATAAACTCTCCTTTTTTCTCCTCTTCACCATCTTTTTCTTTCTTTTTGTCCTTCTTTTTTTCCTTCCTTTTTCCCGTTTCCTCATCCAACTCCTGACTGGCCCTGCTTTCCCGAATCCGGCTAGAAAGACCCAGAATTCCTTCGCTGTCTTCAATAATCCTAACTCCGTTCTCCTGCAACTCAGACAAGAAAAGTTCGATATCATAAACATACTCCTCCATTTCCGGAAAAAGATGCAAAAGCTCGGTCTCGGTTACAAAACCCCGAGATCTTCCCTTGGTGAGCAAACGCTTTTTTTGCTCATCAGTCGGCGGTATTACCTCCTCTTTCTTTTTGGCTTTAGCCGAAACTTTCTTTTGCGGAGTTTTCTTGACAGTGGCGCTCTTTTTGGCCTGAGGAACTTTTTTAGGAGTTGTCTTTGGAGCGGAAGATTTCTTTGGAGTTACGGCGGTTTTCTTCTTGACCGGCGCGGTTTTTTTCTTGGTTTGCGCAGAGGTTGTCTTAGCCCGGGTGACTTTTTTTTGACTAACTTGTCTCTTTTTAGCAGTTGCGGTTTTAGTTTTAGCAACAGCTTTCTTTGGAGAGGTAGTTTTAGTTGAAGCGGTTTTACCGGGCTGTGCTTTTTTCGCAGTCGCGGTTTTCGCAGGAGTTTTCTTTGCCTTATTTTGAACTTTAGTGGTTTTCTTTGCTGTATCAATCTTCTTTGAAGTGACAGTGGTATTTTTTGCTTTTGCTTTTTTAGCCATAAATTTTTTAAACCCTAAATAATAAAATTACAAACTCTAAACAAACCCCAAATCACAAACTTTCAAATACCAACCCCTTCTGTTTCTCTCCTATCCAAACGTGGGGCCCGATAATATTAAGTGGGGTTATCTGTTTATAATTTAATTCTTTATAATTTGGGATTTGTTTGGGATTTAGGATTTTGAATTTGGGATTTGAGAACTAAAAAACACAATCATAACGATATACAGAATATTTTAAGTTAAAATGAATAAATTTAAATCAAAGAATCAATAATATTCTTGTTTCTCCAATTCTTGTAATTCCTCGGATAAAGACTTAAGCTCTCTCATTAAATCCTCAACTTGACTGCCTTCCTCCTCGGTTTCGGCTTCCCGAATGGTTTTTTCAATTTCCCTCATTCTTTCCCTGACACTGCCTTTGCGCAAAAGATTAATTATTTTTATAATCTCATTTTTTACTTGTCTTTCTTCTAAATTATAATAGTCTTTTTCCCCCAAAACCGCCAATTTATCTAAAAGTTTTAAGCTGGAATCAGAATTTTCTTCTAAAGATTGGTTTTCCCTCCTTTTCTGATCTAAGACCCGGTTTTTTAAAAATTCTCTAAACCCGGCATAATCAACCGAAAAACTCGACTCTCCGGAATCGCTTTCATTATTATTATAGTAGATAATTAAATTTCTGTAAATTTGCTTGTTTATCTCTCCATGCACCTGTTCAATTCCAATACGATTTAAAACATATTCTGCAAACTGCGGAAACCTCAGAAGCAGGGCAAGCAGATTTTGGGAAACAATTTCCTCTCGACTGGAAGGGCGCCCGGTTTGAGGTGTCTGAGTTTCCTCTTTGTCGTCTGAATAGTTTTTTTGGGGCTGAGTGGTTTTAGATAAGGCCTCTCTTAACAAACCTTCCTCTACATCCAGTTTCTGGCTCAATTTTTTCAGCCAATAATCCTTCTCAATCAAATCGGAAATCCGGTTTATCACGGGCAGAAGCTGTCGGGCAACCTCTCTCTTGCCTTCCAATTCCTCGGGGTTTAAATTTTTCAAAGCTTTATCAAAATAATAATCCATAATGTGACGGGCGGAAGCCAGTTTTTCCTTCCATTTTTCCGGGTCCTTGCGAATAAGTTCATCCGGATCCTTGTCTTCGCCCAAATCAACAATTTTCAGTTTTACATCCAGGGGCATTGCTTCTCTTATTCCCCTGTCCACAGCCATTTGACCGGCTTGATCCATATCAAAGGCCAAAATCAAATTGGAAGAATATCGTTTAACCAACTTTAATTGCTCCCGGGTCAAAGCGGTTCCGGAGCTCGCGATTACATTGCTAAAGCCGTTTTGATGAGCGGTAATTACATCCATTTGTCCTTCTACCACTACCGCGCAATCTTCCTCTTTAATAGAGCTTTTGGCCTTGTCCAGGCCGAAAAGCACCCGGCTCTTGTCATAAATCATAGTCTGGGGGCTGTTGACGTATTTACCCATTATCTCTTCTTTTTCCTTTTCCGGAAGCACCCGGCTGGAAAAAGCGACAATATTCCCATTGTAATCAGACAAAGGAAACATAATCCTTTCCCGGAAACGGTTATACACCCGGCCGGTCTCCGCTTTTTTGTTCGCCAAGCCGGCGGAGATTATTTCTTCATCCTTGTAGCCTTTTTTACGCAATAAATTCAACAAATCATCCCAGGAAGCGGGACTAAATCCGAGCTTCCAATCTATTAAAGTTTCTTCTTTTAAGTCTCTCCGGCTTAAATAATCCCGGGCGCTCTTTGCCGCTTCCGACTCCATTAAAACCCGATGATAATAATTAGCCGCCAGCTCCTGAATATCCAAAAGTTTATTACGCTTAGAGGTGACTTTAGGGTCTTCCCTTTTTAGAGTTACGCCCGCCTTGGGAGCTAAAATACGCAGGGCCTCCACAAAACTTACCCCCTCGATTTCCATAACAAAAGTTATTATATCCCCTCCTTTACCGGAACTAAAACAATGCCAAATCTGTTTTTCCGGAGAAACCATAAAAGACGGGGTTTTCTCCCGATTAAAAGGCGACAGGGCGGAAAAATTGGACCCCACCGGCTTGAGCTGAACATACTCCTTTATCACATCTACGATATCCAGCCGTGATTTTATTTCCTCGGAGATTTGCATAAATACAATGCGAATTCCGCAAATCCGCCGGCTGGCGGATGCGAATCCTGCGAATTTATTTTAGGAATTATATTGTAATGCGAATTATAAAAATACGATACGGAGATTGGTTAAATAAAATAGGTTCAACAATAGCGACCTCTGTTTGAATAACAAAATTAGCACGTAATTACAAGAATTTCAACAGAAAAAACTCAAAAGATAGTATAAAGCTTAGTGTGTCTGGCAGATTAAAATAATTAGCCCCTTTTTTAAACCGTGCCTAACCGTCTTAGTACTATCTTTTCCAGTGCCAGCCCAGCACAGCCAGCCCAATGGAAAATCTAGCACTAAGACGGTTAAGCTTATTCTGGGGTTTTAGAAAATTAATTTTACCCTGGACATACTAAATTTGACGGAATAACGTTAAATTTTAAATTTTAATTTATCATTTTGAATTTTGAGATTTGATTTTTGATCTTAAATTGACTATCCCCACAACTTCCTCCAAAAACTCTTTTTATCCTCAACTTTTTTGGATGTTATTTGTTTCTCCCTTGTTTGAGAATAAACAACCTTTTTCAAATGAGTTATTTCTCTCTCCACCAACTCTCCCCCGTACTCGGCGTTATGCCTGTGAGACCCGGCATAACTGGCTTTTTTTTGGTCCAGATGAAGACTAAAAGTCACCTTTTCCCCTTCTTCCTCAATATACAAATGAAACCGGGGATAAAAATGATTGCCCAGACGGCGCACCAAACTCTCCTGCCCGCTGTGTCTGTCTCGGATAAATCCATAGCCGGCTTTGCGAGCGATTACATAAGGATTAGCGGCTAATTTGTGTCTCTCGATCTGAAATTTCATACTGAGTTTTTTTAAAAATTATAAAATTATTAACCAAAAACCTGCCCAAAGCGATTACGGCTCCGGCGATAATCTGGGCTAAAAGATAATAAACACCTAACTTTTCCACAAGTATATACAAAAACAACAAATCCAAAAACAAAGTCCCTAAGGTCAGAGCGGAATAATGAAAAAATTGTTTTTTAATGTAGAGCAAAGAGCTATCCCGGAAAGTCCAGAATTTTTGCAGGGAAAAACTGACCAAAAACCCCATAAAATAAGAAAACCCGGCGGAAACTAAATAAAAAAAACCTAAAAACTCTGTCAAGATATACAAAGTTCCCAAATCAACCACCGCGGCCACGCTTCCGGAAAAAACAAATTTAATAATTTTCTTGTTTTTGTCCGCGAGTCTAAACACCAAAGGAAAATAGTAAGCAAATCTGTTTTTAAAAGAAGTATAATATTTTACCATAAACTCTATTGATTTTCTTTTGCCCAACAAATTTTTTTAACCCCCTTGTTTTCCCCCTTCTCAAGGGGGAGTTGGCTAATGGGAAGCCCCCCCCTATCCTCACCCTTGACAAGGGGGTTAGTGGGGATTTTAATAATTTCACTTCCTTTGTTTCTCCCCCTTGACAAGGGGGAGTTAGTGGGGGTGTGTTTCTCTGTCTCAGATAAATTTCGTGTACATCATCGTGTACA